>NZ_JBEZKG010000006.1:0-177788 GCF_040651535.1 Streptomyces sp. NPDC048420 | reverse complement strand
TCGTGCGCGCGTTTGGGGGGGGGCGCGCGGGGGGGGGGGCGGCGGGGGGCCGCCCCCCCCCCCCCCCTCCCACCCCTCCCGTTCGGGCCCCGTTTTCCTTTTGCCGGGAAGGGGAGAGGGGCACTCAACGGCACCACACCGCAATCGGTACCGCGCCGCCGCCGAGTGCACGCCGTGCAGCCGAATGGCAGCTTCCGCGAGCCGTCCGTCACTCATGAAATGACCCCAATTGACCCCCTCATAGTCCATTTCCCGGGTTGACCCACTTCTCGATGGAGCATAGATTTACCTATGTCGAAGGGGGGCGGAAATGAAGGATTGAAACCGCCCAGAGAGACCATCAATGGCAGGCAGAAGTACTTGCTTAATCGTTCCTTGAAAACTCCACAGCGCGCTTTATCTAATCCGTAGAACATTGACGTTATTTCACGAATCGGAATTCCAAAGGGGGCAGGGCAAAGCCTCCTGGAACCCACGCATGCGGAATGGAGTCACCCACGTGACAGACACTGAGATCCCGATTTCCATGACCGACCTCGCCATTGCCATCCGGGAAGGCGCAGAGGTCGAGTCGAACAACGTCTTCGGCAAATCCGTCGTGTTCACCCTGCCCAGCTCCGGAGACGAGGTGACGGTGTGGCCCGGACCCGACAAGTCCCAGCCCTCCTCCCCTCTCGTCCTGCTCTGGATCCGCCGGTCGCCGCAGGGCACGAAAATCGCAGGCGGTGAACTGCCCTGGACCAGCGACCCGAGGCCGCTCGTGCACTGGGCGATCGCCATGGCCTACTCGGTCGACGAGATCGGCCCCCAGTACGCGCCCGTCCTCGCCACGCTGCGCGAGCACAACGTGATCGGCGACATCGTCTCCGTCCAGGGAGTCGGCTACCTCATCCACGTCCCGCTCCCGGACTCCACCTACCTGACCATCGGGGGCGACGAAGGCCTGCCCAGCCAGGCCGACCAGGTCAAGAACTGGCACGTACAGCACGAGGGCCCCGACGAGCACATCGGCGTCATCTACCACGGCTCCGAACTCCTCCGGATGGTCGGCGCGACCCAGCGCTACCTCCAGGCGACGGCAACCCGCTACGGCAGTCACCACCCGCTCGGCGCCCCGGTCGACGGCGAGGAGCCGGACGGCCCGGACAAGCTCTACGGCCTCCTCTCCGACCTGTCCGAACTGCGCCGCACCCGCCACTCAGCACCGGGCGGAGCCCTCATGACCGTCTTCGACGCCGACGGTCACAACGGCGCCACCATCGATGTCCCGGCGGAGATCGTGACCCGCCTCTGCCGCCTGCTCACCGTCGAGAAGCGGGTCATCGAGACCTACGGCGGCTAGCAGCCGACACACATCCCCAACGTGCCGGGCCCGGAGGGCAACCGGGCCCGGCACGTACGAACCCACAACCACGGATGGACACATGACCACCCGCATTCCCCGAGCTCACAACCACTGGCACCTGGCACTCACCGGCCACACCAGCACGACCGAACCGGCGAGGCTTCCCGACCACATCGAGAGGATGCCGCTGCTGTGGGCATCCCCGCCCTGGCTGGCGAGCTGGAGCACGGCAGGCCTCCGGCTCTCCTCGCAGGCCGAGGACCCGCGCACTCGTGTCGCCCGTCTTGTGGCGGCCGAACTCGGCGCCGCCTCCACCTGGGACCTGATCCGCGAAGCGCAGGCCCGCACCTTCGAAGTGGTCACGGTCGAGAACGTCATCGAGACCGCGGTCTGGCTCACGTCCCAGAATCGCGGCGAGTAACCGCCTCGCAGCTTTTCCACCGCGTCGGGCCCGGAGGGCAAACCGGGCCTGACGCGCACCGGAACCCACACGCAGGAAGAGCATTTGAGCCTCACATTCACCGATATGTATGCGGGCGCGGGCGGATCCAGCACGGGCCTGGTCAATGCAGGACTCGAACTCCTACTCGCCGCAAATCATTGGCAAGTCGCGGTCGATACGCACACCGCCAATCATCCCGGCGCCGAGCACCTGTGCGCCGAGATGGAGTACTACGACATGAGGCGCCTCCCGAAGACCGACATCCTTTGGGCGAGCCCCATCTGTACTGAGATAAGTCCCGCCGGGGGCCGCCCCCGGACGAAGGGGCAAGTGGACGACGAGGAATGGAAGGCGCTCCCGGAAAAGGCATTCCAGCGAACCCGGGCCACCGCTTTCGAAGTAATCCGCGCCGTGCAACTCCACCGCTACAAGGCCGTATTGGTCGAGAACGTCATCGAGTTCGCGACCGACTGGGAATTGTTCGACTGGTGGCTGGCCGGAATGGCGCAGCTGGGCTACAACTACCAGATCGTCTGTGTGTCGTCAGCACACATCGGGGACGCGTTCAATCTCCCCGCTCCGCAGTGGCGCGATCGGTTGTACATCGTTTTCACGAAGGTCGGGATCCGTCTCCCGGACGTGAAGCCGACACCGCTGGCGTTCTGCGAGGTCTGCGACGAGGACGTGCACGCGGTGCAGACCTGGCGCAAGCCCCGTAAGCCCCGCAAGGGCCAGAAGCCCCGGAGAAGCGGAGTCGGCAAGTACGGCGTGCAGTACGACTACACCTGCCCTTGCGGTCACGGGATCGTGGAGCCGTACGTCCAGCCCGCGTCCTCCATCATCAACTGGGAGGACCAAGGCATTCGCATCGCCGACCGTCACGAGCACGGGCTTGAGCCGCTGGCCGAGAGCACCGTTGCCCGTATTGAGGCGGGGCTGGAGATGTTCCCCGAGACCCCCTCGGTGTTGACCGTGAACCACGGCGGTCACGACGGGCGCGTGTTCCGGCCGGACTTGGCCCCGCTGCCGTCCCGGTGCGCGAAGATCGGGGAGGGACTGCTCGTCCCGCCTGGGACCTCCCCGTACGCCACGTCGTCCCCGGACCTGACGGCTCCGCCGTTCGTCATCGAACTGCGTAACCACGGCAAGGCCCGGAAGATCGACCGGCCGCTGTCCGCGGTGATGGCGGGCGGCAACCATCACGGGCTGGTCATCCCGTACCGCAAGGGCGCGAGGGCCAAGCCGACGTCCGAGCCGCTGCACACCCTCTCCACGCACGACTCGGCCGGTCTGCTGCGCCAGGCGGCACGGATCGAGGACTGTCACTTCCGGATGCTGAAGTGGCGCGAGCAGATGAACGCCCAGCGCTTCCCGCCCGGCTACATCGTCACGGGCACAAGCGACGCCGCCAAGACAGTCCAGGCCGGAAACGCGGTGAGCTGCAACGTCGCGCAGTGGCTCGGCGAGCGCGTGGCCGCCGTTCTGTAACTCCCGGTGGGGCCGCCCCAGGGCGGCCCCACCTCCGCCCCATCAGCCGGATCCGGAGGGCAAACCGGGCCCGGCGCCCACACCATCAGGAGCGCCCCATGGACTACCTGGACCCCCGGTACGAGGCCCGCGAACGCGTCGCCCGTACCGTCCAGCACAGCCGCACCGCCCGAGCCACGATCCGGCTCTTGCTCACGCGGGGCGTCCGGCCCCGCGTGACCCGTTCCCGCCCCTCCGAATCGCCGTGGGTGGAAGTGACGTTCGGCCACTGTGGAACCTCCGGGCGCTGGTTCAACGCCTACACGCGCCACGGGCACAGCGTCCGCTTCAACCTCCTGCCGCTCAGCCTGGTGCCCGCCGTCCTCGCCGCCGTCGGGGACAACCCGGACAGCGAGGAAGCCGCCTTCCACGACCCGACCGACTACCAGGGCGACGCCGCCCGGTGGCTGGACGAGCAGACCGCAGGTCTGCTGGGCGTGGTCGACAGCCGTCCTCTGCCCGGCTCCGACGAGGAGGCCTCCGACACTCCGACCTACACCTCGGAGTTGTCCGGACGCTGGCAGGTGGAGGGGATCGCCCTCCTGGAGCTGTCCAGCCCTCACATGACGGCCGTGTGCAACCTGGAGATCCTGCGCCTCAGCGAAACGGCGGCGCACGCGGTCATCACCGCGTACATGAACCAGATCTCGCCGCACTGACTCAGGCGGATGCCTGGCCCGCGTCGCGCTGGCCAGGGCATCCGCATCGCTTCCCTTCCGCCCGGCACGCGGCGAGACGTTCGCTCCGCACGCGCCCCGGGCATTCCTCCGCCCCCCTCACCCCTTGGGAGACCTCAGGTGACACAGCACCTCACCCCCACCCCGCCGTGCGGCACCGGATGCGCCCAGCTCGAACTGTTCGCCCCGCCGGCCGACGCAGCGCCCGCGGAGCCGGCCGAGTTCGACTGGGACCGGCATGACGTCGTGGTCGTCGGCGACAGCGGCGGGAAAGACTCCGGCGTCCTGGTGCACCAGGTGTGCACACAGGCCGACCATGCGGGCCAGCTGCACAAGGTCAAGGTGCTCCACTGCGACCTCGGCCACACGCCGAACGGGCACCTGATCGAGTGGCCGGGCGCCCTTGAAGTGGCCCGCGACCATGCCGCCCTGTACGACGTGCCGTTCGCCGTCCGCCGCAGCCAGCGATGGCCTTCGCTGTGGGACCGGATCATGGATCACGGCAATTGGCCCGGGCATTTTGCACGGTTCTGCACGAGTGATACGAAGACCGCCGTCGGGCGTGCCTTCGTCGACGAGCTCGGTGCCGAGCTGCGGCTCGGCCGCCCGGTCCGGGCCGGGTACGCGATGGGCATGCGGGCCGAGGAGGCCCGGGCCCGCGCGGCGAAGCCGGTCATCGAGCGGCACCGGATGACCGCGAAGACACTGCGCGAGGTCACGACCTGGCTGCCGATCCACCACCTCAAGACCGATGAGGTCTGGAAGGCCCACGTCGACCACGGCATCCCCTGCCACCCCGCTTACGAGCTGGTAGGACGGCTCAGTTGCCGGGCCTGCCCGCTGGCGAGCCGTCAGGACCTGATCGGGTCCGCGCGGGTCAACGGTGGCCTCTTCGACGAGTACGCGGGAGCCGAGGAGCGCATGGGCAAGCCCTTCAAGAAGAACCTCACCCTGAAGCGGATCATCGAACTGGCCCGGAGCTGACCGGAGCAGGTTCAACAACCTGGTCACCGAGCGATCGCGACTGGAACCAGCCGGGCCAGGTCAACCCCCAGACATCCGCGCCGGACATAAACCGGGGGCCCCGCGAGACGAAACGCCATTGACTCCCGCCCGAAACATAGATTTACCTATGACGAAACGGTGTATTGGTCTTCGGGTGGGCCTCACTCGGCCCTCGACCGGTGACGGGCGACCGTTTCGACTCCCCGCCGGTGCCCGGCAGGACACGGCCAGGCACCGGCACCGAACCCACCATCGTGAAAGGACATCGGCCATGGACTTCAAGGGACCTCTCCCGATCGAGGCACCCACCGACTATTCCGAACTGATCAAGTCGACCGCGGCGGAACGCGGACACGCCCAGCTGGCCTACGCCCTCCGCTGGGTCGGCGAGGACGGCACCAAGATCGACGGCGTGGGCAACGTCATCGCGCCGGGGTGGGCCGACGCGCCTGACGGCTGGGCGGCGTTCAACGCCTCCTCCGCCCCCGAGCTGGCCGGAGACATCTGCGCCGACCTCCTCCTTTACGTGCTGGAGGCCGCCGGAGACGAGGGGCTGCGGCGCACGCTGCGCCAGCTCCTCGACCCGCTGACCGAGGCGCTTGAGGTCACTGAGGACGAGGGCCAGCGGCAGACGCTGCAACGCCTCCTCGACTCTCTGGCCGACGCCATCGGCTGACGGCCCATCCGCAGCCCCCTCCGGTGCGCGGCAGGGCAAGCCGCGCACCGGAGTTGAACCCACGATTCGAGAGAGCACCCCATGCAGACACACGCCATGCGCACCGCCGCCCGCGAGCGGCTCACGGCCGCCCGGCATCAGCTGACGATGACCCAGGCCGTGGTGGCCCTCCACCGCAAAGTCGCGGCAGGGCACCAACGGCAGATCAGCAGGACGGACAGCCGTATCTTCCAGTTCCGCTCCGAACAGCCGCTCCTGCCGGACGGTTACAGCTCCGAGTGCATCGAAGCCGCCGACAAGAAGCGGATCCTCCGTCAGCACTTCCTCCGGGAGGAGACGGCCCTCACGGCCGCCTACGAGGTCGTCGCCGCCGCGCACCGGCTGGCCCTCGGCGCGGCGCACCGCGAAGTGCACCCCCTGCCCGAGCGCGGCACCACACTCGCTCCGGCCAATCCGGTCGCGCACGCCGTCAACTACACGGCGACGTACTCCACTTCGCACGACGGTGCTCCGATCGAGCACCCGGCTGCGCTGTCGGCCGACCGCGTCGAGTTCGTGCTGAGCATGTGGCAGAAGGTTCCGCAGGCACGAATTCTCGTCGATCCGTCCAGCACGTACACCGTCGCCATGCCGGGCAGCTACATCGAACTGCGCCCCGTCGACGAGCCCGCACCCACCGAGGGTGACGTGCTGCACGCCGCCCTCGGCGCCTACGGCCTGCCGTCATACCCCATGTGGGAGTGCGGCATCACCTACCGCGTGATCCCGCTCGACATCGCTGCCGCCGGGGAGGCCGTCCACACCGGCCCCCGCCTGTTTGTCACCTCGGACGAACACGCCGACCGGCCGATCGACGCCCACGACGAGCCGTGGACCATCACCCTGCACAACGCCAACGGCGACCTGATCAACACCCTCTACAGCGGTTCCCGCCTGCCGGGGGGCGTCGCCGAGGAGTCCGCCCACTGTGCGAAGTTCGCCGCGTCGTGGATCCGTGCCACCGCGCACGCTCACCTCCCCAGAAGCTGACCCGCCCGTTGGCTCCGGGGCGCGGTCGCCCGCGCCCCGGGTCGCAGCCCATCACCTCCTTCAGCCGGCGCACTGCCGTCCGGCCGCACTCGAAAGGCAACCGAGCATGGACACCAGGTCCCGTATCAGGACCCGCGTCAACCGCGGCGAAGCCGCCGTATTGGAGTACCTCGACACCGCATGTGTCGGCGACGCCTTCCACCAGGACCCCGCCGCCCGTGGTCTGCGCGCCGTCCTGGCCTACGGTCAGGACCAGTGGAACGCCGGGTGGGACGTGCTGCGCACCAGCCCCGTCTTCCGCAGCGAGGCGGAGACCGTCATCACCACCCTGTTCGGCGACGTCCTGCACTACTGGGCCCGCCGCAACCCCAACGCCTTCGACCTTCTACAGCGCCGCATCTGGGAACTGCGGGGCGAATTCGAGAAGTTCGACTTCGACAGGTACATCAACGAAGAGGAACTCGCGGCCTTGTCGGTCTCCGGCGTGAGCGAGGTGATCGCCCGTCTGCTGGCCGATCTGCTGCTGTGCGCCGAGCGGTTGAACCTCAGCTCTGACGACGTCTTCACGAACGGCGTGCGGTTCTTCGTGGCCGACTGGAACCAGCTGAAGTTCGAACAGCTCCCGCGCGAAGAGCAGCAGGCGCACGTCACCCTGGCCACCCTGGCCGAGCAGAAGCTCATCCTCAGCTTCCGTCCGCACGGCCACGAAGGCGACGGCATGTGGCACGTGCAGGAGAACCAGCTCGACCGCACGATGCTGCCCACCGGGGACGTCGCTGCCTATGCCGAGCGACGCCACGAGCTCCTCCGGCCCCGCCCGGAGAACCCCGGAAGCGCCCGGAGCGGCACCTCCCCGCTCTGATCGAGACCTTCTGGTCCGCCGTCCGGCAGGGCAAGCCGAGCAGCGGACTTTCGGAACCCACGGCGTTCCTGGCGGGCGGGCCGAACTCTCCCGCCCGCCAGGAACGCCCCTCCAGGGGAGTCTTTCCATGACCAATATCGCGAGCACACCAGCTCACCAGAGTGACGACTTCGAGCGAGCGGCACGCCAGGCCCTGCGTCTCGTCAGCCCGGCCCGGCTGCGGCTGATCAGCACCAGGCCGCGGCCCGCTGCCAAGTCCGTCCCCTGTGAGGACATCGATCTGGAGGTCCTCGCCGTCAGCGTCGGCATCCTCAGCCCCGTCCGCCAGGCCGCCCGGCTCCGATAGGCCTCGCACTCCGGTCACATCGGATCACTCGGCCCCCGCTCCCTGCCGCCGGTACACCGCCGGACCGCACGGCCCCCTTAACGCAGAAAGGCACAACTCCCATGACCACGTCTGCCAGCATCCCCGTCTCCGCGGTGTTGCTGCACGCCCTCGCCGTCGCAGAGATCCCGGCTTTCCTCGATCTTGGCGAGGACTTCATCGTCGCCCACCCGCCGCACCTTTCCCAGAACCAGGCCCTGGACCACGAGCACGTCATCCTCAACACCGACTGGGGGGTCGACATCACCAGCCCCGTCGACCAGTACCCCGGCGGCTTGTACGCCACCGCTTACGAGGGCTACGACGGCTCGGATTACTGCGACATCGCCCCGGTCTACGAGGCGCCACCCGGGGCGGATCTCCTGGCTGATGCCGCCGCCTGCGCGAAGGCGGTCGCCGAGTGGTTCGCCTCGCGCCAGTCCACGGCCGACCCCGAAGAAGGGGGTGGGGCCGACGACACGGACGAAGTCCGTACCAGCACCACCGAAGTGTGCTGACTTGGGCAAAGCCGCCGGCCCCTGGAACCCACAATCGGAGATCTCCATGGAGACCCGGTTGCAGTACCCGACAGTGTAGAGCCTGGCATGAGACAGGATGGGTCACGATGACCACGACCAGAGAACAGTTCGACCAGCGGCTCGCCGAGCTCCAACGCAACGCTCGGGAACTGACCCGCAGGGACTTCGCCTACCTCGCCGGCGTCGCCGAGAAGACGGTGCGGAACTGGCTGGACGCCGACTCGGACTTCGCGTCCACCGCCCGCACCGGCGCGCGACGGGCCCAGTTCTTCCCCTTGGAAGAGGGTGCCCAGTGGGTTCGCAAGCAGCTCTTCGGCCCCAACGAGAAGGCGCCGGAAGTACACAGGGGACCCCGGCTCTCCGCCGAGCCCCAGCGCATGCCCTACACGCCCGGCGAGCGGTGGCGCTGGGTGGACATGGCGCGGCTGCGCGGCGTGACGCCGACCGCCGTACGAGTCCTCGCCGCCGACTATCAGGACCATCCCGAGCGGCCGTTTCCGCCGCGCGACGAGTTCGACCACAGGTGTGACGCCAGCGAGGTCTCCGCCTGGTTCTTCTGGTACGACACCACGCGGCCGGGATACAGCGGCCCCCGGCCCGCCGAGATCACGGCCGCCTCCGGCACGAAGGACACTCGCCACAAGGAAGTGACCCGACGCCTGCTCTCGGCGCTCGACAACGGCGAGGACCTCACCACACGGGTGCTGGCCGAGGAACTCGACGTGAGCGCCGACGTCGCGGCCCGCTACCTCAGGCAGGCGGCCGAGATTGTTCTCCCCGAACGCGGTCTGGTCTCCCGCAGCCAGATCGCCGAGCGCCTGCCCACGACATCCCCCGCGCTCACGCCCGGGCAACGCCGAGAGCGTGTGAAGACCCTCCTCAAGCGGCAGAGCGCCCCCGCTCCCGTCGTCACGGTGGGGGATTCGCCGTACTACGACGAGACGGCCGTCGCCGAGCTGCTCACGCCCCCCGAGTGACCCCCGCCAACCTCGGCGTCCCCGAGCGGACAGGCCGAGGTCGGCACTCTCGCCTTCGCATCCCGGCGATCGAGTGTGGGGCCCTCGGCGGGAGGGGTGCAATGACGGGCTCCGCCGCGTCCTTGCACCCCTCCCGTTCGGGCCCCGTTTTCCTTTTGCCGGGACGGGGAGGGGGCATCCTCCGGCACCGGACCGGGGGCAGCTCGGCGCCGTGGCCGTGTGCAGTACCACGCGCCCTTGCGTCTCTCCAGCGCACTGCGGTCAGGGCGAAATCTGCAGGGATTGACCCCTGTTGGGCTGCGGTTTCACGTTGACCACCTCACTCACAAAAGGTAGATTTACCTATGTCGAAAGGGGGCAGGGCAAGTCCCCGGAACCCACGATCTACCGAGGAGACCACCTTGGACGAGAACACCGAGCAGACCGAGTTCTGGATGGTGTGCGAGACCGGCGACATCGAGACGTTCGGCAACTACGAGGACGCTTACGAAGCGATGACGTCCGCCGTCAAGCGTGACATCGAGCAGCACGGCGAGGAGACGGCCCGCGACTCGGGTGTGATCCACCCGTACGGCTACACGATCAACGTCATGCGCGAGGGCCGGGACGTCACGGAGGACTGGGAGCGGAACGAGCCCTACAAGCCGCTGAGCATGGACTAAGGACCCCGCGCAGCGCGCCGGGACCCATCGAATCGCCGAGTGTCACGACTCAATCCGCGCACGAGCTCGCGTGAGCTTCCCGCTCCGCGAGCCGGCCGGAGCGGCGCCCCGCCCTGCCGCATTCACGCGAAGAAGAGCGTCCTCCATGCCCGTCACCGGCGCACAGCTACACCAGAAATGCCCGAAGTGCGGCAGTACCCACATCACGCCCACCGTCCGCGCCTGGGCGTACTGCGAGACCTGCCGCCACGGCTCCACCTGGGACGAGTTCAAGGTCTGCCGCTGCTGGGGCTACGACTGCCCCGCCCTGCTGGCCCCGCCTCTCCCCGGGGCGTCCCCGACACGCCCCGCACATCCGGGCCGGAGTGCAACCGGCCCCACCCGAAGGGACTCGATCATGCAGCTCACCTATGCCCCGCTCACTCCTGCGGCCCGTGCCGCGCACGGCGGATACTCCGTCTTCCCCCTACGGCTGGCCCCACTGCTCGTCATGCGGCTCACCGAGATACGTGAGTACGCGGCAGCCCGCCGCCACAACGACGTCTGGGCCGACACCGCCAAGCAGGTGGACGACGCCATCGCTTCCGTCTGCTTCGCCCATCTCGCCCCTCTCGGCAGTCGCCGGAAGTACCGGAACATCGCCAGCCGTATCGTCCTGGACGCCATCGCGGCGTACGAGGATGCCTACGCCCTCTCCTCCTTGCCGTACGACGCCATGGGCCGCTACAGCCCCGAACCCGGCACCGAGTACCCGTTCAGCATCTCCGACATCGGCCGCGCCACCGTCCGGCTCCTCGGCAACTACTGGTACGCCGAGTCCACCCCGTGGGGCGTTGGTGCGTCCCTTGAGGAGACCGGCGACGAACGTATGGGCTACACCGTCGCCGTCGACAGCGAGGGCGACCTGTACGTCGAGGCCCAAGGTGGAGGCCGCACCGTGCTGGGCGACCTGTGTGCCGTCGACGGCCTTGACGAGATCGCCGCCCGCGTCGCCGACGCGGTCCGCGACTTCCGCAAGGGCGACTGACCGCCCCACGCGACCGCGCCCCGGTAACGAAACCGGTCGGGGCGCGGTCGCCGCCCGGAGAGCACCCAGCCCACCGGCCCGAAGCGAAGGACACCCCCCATGCCCCTGCTGTACTCCCGCGCCCAGATCCGCGACGCCCTCACCAACGGCCTGACCATGGCCGCCGACGAAGCACGCCTCTCCAGCTCCGCCGCCCGATTCACGTGGGCCCGGACGGCTGCCATGACTCTCCTGGAAAAGCCCGGCGCTGCGTGGGCCGAGGTGAAGAGCGAGCACGACAAGACCGCTCCAAACGAGCCGCCCACCGACGACAACACCCCACGGTTCACCCGCGACCAGGTATCCCAGGCCGTGAACAACGGCGTCGATCTCGCTGCTGAGCACAACGGTCGCGCGTACCCCGATGACTTGGACAACTTCGTCATAAACGCGGCGCTCTCTCTGCTCGACGACCCGGACGCCGACTTCGACCAGGTCGTGGCGGAGTGCTACGGCGAGCGCCCGAGCGTCGTCCGCTCCTGGCTGTAACCCCCACCCCGGGCGGGGGCGCCCATCTCAGCGCGCTCCCGCCCGCCCTGAGACCAACCGGGCCAGACCCGAACCGAAAGGCCAACACGCCATGCTGAAGCTGAAGTTCGCGCTCGCCGAGGTCATCGCCGTCGCCACGCACTCGATGCTCGCCCCGCCCCGCACGCTGCGCCCCACCTACGAGCAGAGCAAGAGCGGAGAGCCCATCGTCCCCGCCCTGTGGTGGGTCAGGGACCGCAGCGGCACCTACCTGACCGGCAACTCGACCCACAAGAACGCCCCGCGCGACGCGCACGCCGACGGGTACGGGCCGGACGGCGACGACGCCTCCGGCATTCTCGGCGGCGACGACCACGTGATCGACGCGATCCCGCTGCACAACCCGGCCACCAGCGAGTGCCTGCACTCCGACCTTCTCCGGGCGCAGAGCGACGGGCACAACACGCTGACGATCACCCTCGACGGGGACGCGTACGAGCTGCGCACCCTGCGCGCCACGGTGCCCGTCGCCCCGTACGGGCTCAGTGCGTACACGCGCGGCATCGTCGACCTCGCGCTCTCCAGGGAACTGGGCCTGACCTGGGCGACCGGTAAGACGAAGCACATGCTGCACGTGGCCGCGCGCGGTCCTCACGGCGTGAAGGGGCTCCTCGTCATCGGGGCCCGCTCGGGGAAGGTGCTGCGCGCCGTCCTCCAGTACCCGTCGGACCACGGCGTCGTCGAGAAGGCGGCTGAGGGCACCAACGACGTCCGCGCCCTCTTCACCAATCTGTCGCCGTCGCCGTGCCCGCCCGACTGCACTGCGCCCGGCGTCGACGCCTGCTTCAACCAGGCTCTTCAGAAGTAGCCCGCCCAGGCAGGAGGCGACGCAAGCCGTCTCCTGCCGCTCCACTCCCCGGCGAGATCAACGCCGGAAGACCCGCCATGCGCCACCGCTGAACCAGACAGTCGGCCGGGGGGCACGACCGCCGCGCCCCCGGCCCCTACCGAATGGAGCAACCTCCATGCGACAGCACAATCCCCGGTTCCACCCGCTCTCGGACATGCCTCTGTTCGAGTCGCAGCGCACGCTGCGCGGCCACCCCTTCTATCCGAACGCGGGCCTGCTGCGCGCCCTCGCGCCCCGCGAACCCCGCCGCACGCCCGAGGAAGCGCCGTGCGTCGTTTACCACTCCCCGTGGGGTCACATAGTCGTGACCGAGATCGACCCCGAGAGCCTGAACGGCTATGGCTGGACTTGCCGGTCGAGCTTCCCCGACGGCGCCGAATGGGGCGACCTTGGATACATGGGCGACTTCGAAAAGAAGCGCGGCAGGCCATGGGAGTTCTGGGAGCGCGACCTGCACTCCGAGGACGCGAATGCCGCCGCCGCTGTCACTCGCATCCTCCAGCGCTACGCCCCGCCCGCACCCCGCGACGAGCAGTAGGAGCACGCGCCCGCCGTCTCGGCCGCTCTTCCCGTGGCCCGTGTTCCGCGCACCCCCCGAGGGGCCATGCGCCAGCGCTGAATCAGTCAGCCGGCCCGGGGCTACGCGCCCCGGGCCGCCGTCCCCCTCTCCTGACACACCCGCGACCCATGAGGAAGGACCTCTCCATCGTGACCGCCACACCCGCCGACGTACCGAGCACCGAACCGCGCCCGACCTACCGCGCCGACGGCACCCCCTTGAGCATCCAGCTCTTCACCGTGGAGGGAACCAGCCACGGCCCGTACGTCGGTCTCCCGCTGCGCGACCTCTGGACGCCGTACTCCGCCCACCTGTTCACCCGTGAGACGGCCGAGCTGATCGTGTCGGACATGCACGACGACGAGTGCGGCATCACCGCGCAGTTCGCCGACGACGGCACGCTGACCTTCACCGTGGACGCCGACGCCATCGAGCCGGGCGGCACCGTCGTCGTCCGACCAGACGAATACGGCCGGTACGAGATCGGCGGGCTGTGGCCGTGGGACGAGTGGGGCGACCACGTCGAGCACACGGCGGGGCAAGCCGTTCTTGCCCGGGGCGCTGCTGAATACCGGCAGGCCGACGACGCTGCCTCGGTACCGATCACCTTGCGCTCGTGGTACGCCGACGGTCGTCAGGAGGCGCTCACGCTGACCCGCCCTCAGCGGGTTGTGTTCTTCGACATCGACCCCGCGCGTACGCCGCTTCGCATGCGCCCCCGTCCCACCGGCACGTACGTCCGCCGCATGCCGACCGGTGCATTCGAGTGCGCGGTCCGGCCCGTCATGGCCGGGGAGGTGCAAGCCGGTGACCTCATCGTCGGCAGCTTCAGTCCGCCGATGCCGCAGCAGGAGGCCCGCGCACGGTGGAGCCAGTGGAGCGTCGCTCCGTACGCCGCCGAACCGGCGGGTCCGTGGGACCCGGCGTGCACGTGCGACAGGTGCCGCCTCACTGGTGAACTCTTCGGCCCGGCCCCGGCAACCGGCCGCCTGATCATGGCCCGCCACGACGGAAAGTGCGAGGTGTGGGACTCGGACGACATCGCACTCATCGTCCCTGCTGCCCTGCGCTCCATCGTGCTGGTGCACGTGGCGATGACCGCACGCCCCCAAGCCGCGTTGCCGGGCTCCATCTGTCAATGGGAGGCACGAGACGCCCAGGACAACGCCCTGCTCATGTTCTACCAAAACGGCATTGGGCGGGTCGGTGCCCTGAAGGACAACGACCGCTGGGGGCAGAACGAGGACGACTGGGTCGGCGTCGCATCGTTCGACACCGGGCGCCGTGGCGACAACGACATAACCCTGGAAGAGTTCTGCCGCGGCGCCGGAATCCTGCTCTCACCATCCGCTGTCCCCATGGAGCTGAGGTAACGGTCACCGCCCGTCTCCTGGGGGCAGCTCCTTGCCCCGCACGTCCCGCAGCGAGATCAGCGCCCAGACGGCCAATCGAAAGCTCAAGCCGCGGCCCCCGTACCGACGTCCCCTTCGTCGGTACGGGGGCCGCGGCTTTGTGTGTCCGCCGCTTGTTGGGTCATCCCTATTGGTGTGGCGGCGTCACCCAGGACTGCGCGCTTCGAGTAACTGGCCCGGGGGGCGGCGCAGCCGGGTATTGGGGCACCTGCGGCGCGGGGTGGGCAGCCGGTACCGGCTGCTGCGGATAGGGAGCGGCCTGGCTCCGGGCAGGCGGCTGGGGTACCCAGCGGAGCTTGGTCCCCCCGTACACCGTGACACTCCAGGAAGGTTGGTCACTGAAGAGGCGCCACACGGGCCGACCGTCGACGGTCGACTTCTCATAGCGCCCGAGCCGGAACCCGACCGTCACCCCGTGCTCGTCCTCCACCTCCATCTTGAGGCCGATCCACTCGGGGGCGAGGTCTTCGATCGGCCGTTCGGCCATCGCATCGGGTGTCATCCGTTCCCCTCTCATGCCGCAGCCGTGTTCCCGTCGGACGGCATCGAACCGGCCTCGGTGGGCGCCACGCCGGCGGGCCTGATCGGATCGGTAACAGGCTGGCCCGATCCCGTCTCCGGTGAAGTCGACGTCGCCCCGGCGCGGCCGTGCTCCGGCCTCCCGGGCCTGTGTGTCGTGCTGGGCCCGGCGGCGGCGAGCTTGCGGACCGTCTCCACGGACTCTCCGAGCCGATCGGCGACGGAACGGACGCCGTCGAGTTCGAGCATCTGGCCGACGCTCTCGGCTTGTTGACCCCACAGGCCCCGCTTCGCCTCCTCGGCCTCCCCGCGGAGGCGGACGGCGTACGCGGCGATCTTCTCCTCGGTCGTTGTGGTGACGTCCTCGATCTCCTGCGCCGCCACTTCGTAGGCGGTGGCCAGGTCCTCCAACTGCTGCTCGCGCGCCCAGTGATCAGCCCGGCGCGCCCGTACTTTCTCGCGAGCCTCGACCTCGCGCGTCGACCTCCGCTGCTTCCGTTGGACCATCGAACTCGCCTCCCCTCAGCGATGATTTACGGCTCATTGTGGCCGATGAATCCACCTCTGAGACATGTGGAATCCGGGGCCATTCCCGAATGACCCACCCAGAGGCATTCAGAGGCATTCAGAACTACTTGATCTTTCCTGTGGATAACTGAACTGCGCGGTTTTCCCCAGTTCCGCTCAGGAGAGCGGAACTGGGGAAAACCGTGGGCGCTTCGCGGTCCGCGAAGAAGGAAGGTGCAGGTCGGATCGTTGGCTCGACTCGTTCCTCGCTCGCCAACTCCCCTTCCCTGCACCCCCCTTCTTCGCGGTCAAAGCTCTTGCATTCACAATGACACAAGGTAATCTGAGTTCATGATGACCATCCACAAGCTCTCAGCTGGGGATGGCTATCGCTATTACACGAGCGAGACCGTGACCGGCGACGTGCGCCGTTCTCCCGACCGTGACCTGGGCGATTACTACACGGCGGAAGGAAATCCACCCGGGGTGTGGGTCGGTGGCGGAATCGCGGAACTCGGCGTCTCCGGGACGGTGTCCGAGGAGCAGATGGAGGCCCTGTACGGCGAGGGGCTGCACCCGAACGCGGACGAGATCATCAAGGCGGCAGTGACCGAAGGGCTGTCACCCGCCGAGGCCACCCGCCGGGCGCGACTGGGGCGCCGCTTCTACCGGTACGACCAGAGCGCCGGCCCCCTCGCGGCGAAAATCCAGGACGAGATCGAGGCCTTCGAGAGCCGCAAGGGACGGGAGGCGACGGCCGACGAGCGCAGGAAGTTGCGCGCCAAGGTCGGCGCCGTCGCCTACCGGACGGACTTCGGCCGATCACCCAAGGATGCTGAGGAACTCGCGCGCTACATCAGCGCCCACACCGGTTCACAGCAACAGGCCGTGGCCGCCTACGACTTGGTCCTGCGGGCGCCGGAGGACTTCGGCAAGGGCCTGTTCGGCACCGGCGACGAGGACGTGTGCCGGATCGTGATGGAGTGCGACGAAGAGGCGGTCCTTCAGACCATCACCTGGATCGAGGAACACGCGCTCGCCACCCGGACCGGCGTCAACGGCGTCGCCCAGGAAGAGGTCAAGGGCGGTCTGATCGCCACCCTCTTCCGACACCACGACAACCGGCTCGGCGAACCCCTGCTCCACCATCACCTGGTCGTGGCGAACAAGGTCCGCGGGGTCGACGGCAAGTGGCGCTCGATCGACGGAAAGCTGCTGTACGCCATGGGAGTTGCCGCCTCCGAGTACTACAACCAGCTCGTGATCGAGAAGGTCTGCGCCCGGCTCGGTCTGGAAGCCGAGGAGCGTGAGGTCACCCCGGGCAAGCGCCCGGTCATGGGCATCAAGGGCTTTGACGCCGGAGTGCTCAAGCCCCATGCGAAGCGCACGAAGGACATCGGCAAGCGGCTGGAGAAGCTACTCCGCATCTACCGCCAGACGCACGGCAAGGAACCGGGAACGGCAGCCCGGATGGCCCTCATTCAGCAGGCGACGCTGGAGACCAGGCCGGTCAAGAAGAAGGGACGCTCCCTGGCCCAACTACGGTCGGGATGGCGCAAGGCATCGATCGCCGCGGTCGGGCAGAAGCGTGTCGATGCGCTGCTGAGGACGGCACAGGCCAGCGCCTCCATACCCCGTGACGGCTCCGTCGATCTCACCGAGAGCGACGTCGCACAGGCCGCGGAAGAGATCCTGGCGGTCGTGTCCGACCAGCGGGCCGTGTGGGGTGAGCGGCACGTGCTGGCCGAGGCACGACGCCACGTCGTACGCCTCACCCGGGGCCGCAGCACCGCAGCCGGCGGCCTCGCCGAGCGGATCACCGAGCGCGTGCTGTCGCAGGGTTCGCTGAGTATCAGCCCGCCCGAACTGCACCGGCCCTTCGCCCCGCTGCTGCGGTCGGACGGCAGCAGCATCTACCGGCGCCGCGAGTCGGTCCTGTACACCTCCCGCGACATCCTGGCCGCCGAGGACCGGGTCCTCAACGCAGCGCGCACCATAGTGAATCCCGCCCTCCACGGCGACCGGTTCGCCGAGGTCGCCAACCGGTTCACGGGGCGCCGGCTGGACGCTGGCCAACTTCGCCTCGCCAAGGACTTCGCCTGCGCCGACCGGCTCGTCGTCGGCGGCATCGGCCCCGCCGGCGCGGGCAAGACCACCGCACTCGAACTCGTCCGCGACGCGGTGGCCGCCGGCGGCGGACGGCTCATACCCCTCGCCCCCTCCGCACGAGCGGCGAAAGTCATGGAGGGCGATCTCGGCACCACGGCGTACACGCTCCAAGGCTGGCTCGCCCAGCGCGACCGCCTGACCGAGGGCAGCATCGTCCACCGTGTCCTCCGGCGGGGCAGCAAGAAGCGCCGCAAAGCCACTGCGCAGGAGTATGCACTGCGGCCGGGCGACGTGATCGTCGTGGACGAGGCGGGCATGGCAGGCACGAAGAACCTCGCCCGCGTCGTAGCCGAGGCCGAGTGCGCCGGCGCCCTGGTCCGGCTCATCGGTGACCCCGCGCAGCTCGGTGCCGTCGAGTCGGGAGGCGTGCTGCGCCTCCTCGCCCGCGAGGTCGGCGTGGTGGAGCTGGAGGAGATCCACCGCTTCCAGACCGACGGCGAGGCGGACGCCACCATGGCCTTGCGCGACGGTGATCCTGCGGATGCTTGGAGCTGGTACCTGGACCAGGGCCGGGTCGTGGGCGGCGCCCGTGAGGAGATGCTGGACGCCGTCTTCGCCGGCTGGCAGCACGACATCGAGTCCGGTGTGCAGGCCCTGATGATGACCGACGACGGCGAGATGGTCCGCGAACTCAACCTCCGCGCCCAGGCCTTCCAGCTGGCCTCCGGCCGACTCGACCCGAGCCGGACGGCCCGGCTGCGCGACGAGCTCCAGGCCGCGGTCGGCGACATCATCGTCACGCGCAGGAACCAGCGCAAACTCTCGCTGCTGGGCGGCCACGACTGGGTGAAGAACGGCGATCAGTGGATCGTCGAGCAGATCGACCGACGCGGCCATGTCCGCGCCCGCCACACCGGCCACGGCGGCCGGGTCGTCCTACCGCCGCACTACCTGCGCCGACACGCGGAACTGGGCTACGCCTACACCACGCACCGCGCCCAGGGCATCACCGTTCAGGCCGCCCACGGCCTGATCACCGCCCGCACCTCGCGGGAAGCCGCGTACGTCGAGGCGAGCCGCGGCCGTCAGTCCAACCACCTCTACGTCGTCACCGATGACGCCCAGAGCATGCGCGACGTGCTGGACACCGTGGCCCACAGCAGCCAGGCATCGGTCTCGGCCCGGGAGATGATCGAGGCCGAGCAGGAACGCGCCTACGGCATCGGCCAGCTCATCGCCGAGTACACCGACGTCTACGCCCGTGCCACCAGTCAGCGACTGCAGAACCTCCTGCGCCGCGTGCTCGGGCTGGCGGGGGAGATGTTCATCAGCGCGGACGCCTGGGAGGTCGCCGAGCGGTCGCTGCGCGCCGCCGAGGCCGAAGGCTGGGACCTCGTCCAGCTCGTCCAAACCGCCTTCGACGAGCGGGGCTTCGCGGATGCCGACGACCCGGCCGCGGTGCTGGCCTGGCGCATCGACTACCGCGTCGAGGCCGGACGGAAGGCGGCCGAACGTGCCGCTCGACGGGAAGCGGAGCCCGGCGGCAGCCGTCCGCTGAAGACGCTCAGCGCCAAGCAGTTGCAGCGGCTTCTGGACCTCGCCGAGCAACACCGCCGTGCCGCCCTGGACGACCTCCTCCGCGCGGACGCCGCCGTCGACAGCCAGCCCCGACCCGTCATCGTGGACGGTCTTCCCCATCCCGCCTGGCCCGACCGGGCACACGGACACCTCACCCGCGCCCAACTCGCCGCGGCTATCGCCCAGACCCGCGCCTGGATCCGCCGCGCGGAAGAAGAAGGCGACCACGACACCGAGCGCACTGCCGCCGCGCAGCACGCCCTCCTGCGGCGCGAACAACGCCTGCGCAGGTCCATGCCCGCACACGAACGCATGCGCGAGGACTGGCAGCGCGAACCCCGGCCCGGCGCCAGCCACACGGCCACGCAGCCCGTCGAAGCCACCCGCGCCGAGCGCAGCACAAACCTCCACCGCCAGGACACGGCCCGGGATCGACTCAAGCGTGCCCAGCTCATCGCCGCCAAGATCCGAACCGAACAGAGGCTGCGCGACGAGCTCCCGCACCACCCGGCACCGACCCCGAACCACGGCGGCCACCTGCCCGACTGGATCGCTCCGTCGGCCGCCGTACGGGACATGGACACCCCAGAAGGCTGGCGTCAGCACCTGGTCGAGCGCCGCTTCGTGCTCTCCGAGCGGCTGGAGCAGATGGGACTGGCCCTGGCGCAGTCCCCGCCTTTGTGGGCGCGGGCCCTCGGCCCGGTCCCCCTTGCGGGAACGGAACTACGCGAGCAGTGGGAGCGTACGGCGGCGGTGGCCGAGGTATGGCGCATCCGCCACGCTCTGGCCGACGACGTCCCCGGCATCGGTGAACCGCCGTCCGAGCCCCGTGACGCCCATGCCTGGGAGATCTTCCAGCAGCGGATCGCCGAGGTCGGCCGCCGTGCGCGTGCGTCCGCCGCTGCTCGGCACCGGCCGGACGAACCGGTCGGCGGGATGCGGATCGCAGCCCGTACGGCCGAGAACTTGCACTACCGGCTACTCGACGCCCACGTGTCCGAGCCGGGCGACCGAGAGGCGATTTCGGCCGCCCCCGCGGCCTTCGCCCAGCTCGCCCTGCGCCAGGTACTGGAAGGGCAAGAGCCTGTTGAGGAGTGGATCGAGCAGATCCCTGCGCCGGCGTCGGAGGACAGCACTCAGCAGGAGCAGTGGGAACAACTCGTCGCAGCCGTCGCCGCCTATCGAATGCTCCACCAGATCGACTCCGACGAGCCTTTGGGAGAGACTCCTGATGAGGCTGAGTTGCGGGAGCGGTGGGCCGAATTGCACGAGGCCATGACGCTCTTCCAGCGGGCCCGCATCCAGCAGCGCCTGGGAGAAGTCCGAGCCCATCGCGAAGTCGAACGAGCCAGGCGCGGCCTGGCCCCCGTCGCATCGACCGTGTCTTCGGACGATGCCGCACGCGGACGCCGGGCCGACAGCAACCAGGACGAACAGAACCATCACCGACGCCACGGCCCCAACCCGGGACCGCGCCGAGGCCCGGGAACGTGAACGAGGAGGAGACAAGATGGCCGAGCAGCACGAGAACGCCACCAGCGAAGGGCTCACCGACGAACAGCGTGAACTTCTCACGCAGTTCGCCGCCCGGCGAGCCGCACGACTGGTCGTGGCCTCGGGGCAAGCACCGGAACTGTCCGAACTGGAGGCCCGCCTCAGGGAGATGGATGAGGCCCTTGCAGCGCACCCGGACCGCGACAATCCACTGGTCCAGGAGAACCACGAACTCAAGCGGTACACGGTCATCCTCGAAGACGCCGTCCGGGCGTTCATGGCCGGAGAGCTGGTAGCCCAGCCGGGTGGATCAGCACGCAATGCCTAGACGTGGTCTGCGGCGGCCGGTCCCCGGCCGTCTTCGCAGTATTCAGTCCGCGTGTCACACGGGCGGGGCTGCCTTCCAGTCTCGCGGAATCGCGACCTGAACGCGATGCCAGAAGGGTTCAGTTCGGTGCATGTGCGAAGGGAGGCTGAGGCCAAGAGGGAATACCTGGTCGCCGTCCGTGCCCCGAGCCACGACAATGGTCGGTCATGAACTACCGCAGCCCGTTCGGCTCCATCGACTCCGACGATCACAACGGACCGGACGCCCTGTGCCTGTCCCGGACCCACTGCACAGACGCCGCGGAGGACACGATCAACGAGTTCCACCAGGCCGCGGTCGCCGCAATCGAGCGTCGTGCCCCCCAGCCCGCGTTCTTCCTCGCGCGCCAGCTCGCCGAGCTGAGTCTCAAAGCCCTGCATGGGCCTACCTTCCCGATCACCCACAGCCTCACCGCGCTGCTGGACAGCCTCGAACGTCGCGGTGACCTACTCGTCGCCGACGGAGCCGAGGAGCACACGATCGTGGCGTTCATCCGCGACCTGGACTTCTACGATGCGAACGGCGATCAGGGACGCTATCCGACCACCCGCAGCGGCACCCCGTCGCTCGCCACGGTGTGCTGCGCGGACCCGGCCCTTCTGCGCGAGCACGTTGACCAGCTCCACTCCTACGTCCAACGTCGCCTCGCTGCCCGGCGCACCGGGGCCCCTGAAGTGTCACAGCTCAGCACTGTGACCTGACACGATTCGGCCCCGGGCCGCCTTCCACGAACCCCGACCGAAGGACCACAGCACATGGCGTTCAAGCGCTCGTCCGGCACGAGCTCGGCTCCCGCCGACCCTGAGCAGCTCTACCGGCAGCTGGCTCTCGGCAACAACGGTCCCGAGGCTTTGTGGTTGCACCAGGGCGACGTTCTTCGGTCGTGGCACGGCGATCATCTCAACGATCCGGACGTCGCCATCGAGTTGCCGACCGGAGCCGGCAAGACACTGGTCGGGGGGCTCATCGGGGAGTACCAGCGTCGTTCAGCCGGTGAACGAGTCGCCTACCTGTGTCCGACCCGGCAGCTCGCGAAACAGACCGCCGAAAAGCTCACCAACTACGGCATCCCCAACGTTCTACTGACCGGCAAGGTCAAGACCTGGAACGCTGCCGAGCGCAGCCGCTACACCTCGGCGAACGCCATCGCCGTCAGCGTCTACAGCCACGTCTTCAACGCCAACCCCGCACTCGACGACGCACAACTGCTGTTGCTCGATGATGCACATGCCGCCGAGGGCTACGTCGCCGGACCCTGGAGCCTGGAGATCAGCCGGGACGAACAGAGTGCGTACCAGGACGTCCTCTCCGCACTGGCCGACGCCCTCGACCCGCTGGTGGTCGCACGACTTCGCACGGACACACTCGACAGCCAGTACCGCAACAGCGTGTACCTCGCCTCGCCGCTCGGGGTGGCCGCTCAAGCAGGACAGCTTGAGGAAGTTCTGGCTGCCGCCGCGACCGCGAAGAAGATCAGCGACGAGGCAGTGTACGCACTGCGGTTCCTCCAAGGGCACATCGATCAGTGCATGGTCTACCTGTCCTACCGGCGACTGCTGATCAGGCCTTTGATCCCGCCCACGCTGTTCCACGCTCCCTTCAACGACCCGCGACGCCGGGTCTACATGAGCGCCACACTCGGCGCCGGCGGTGAACTGGAGCGCATCTTCGGACGGCGTGCGATAAAGCGCATCCCGATCCCCAAGGGCTGGGAGAAGCAGGGCACCGGCCGCCGTCTGTTCTGTTTCCCCCAACTGACCAGCGACCTCTCCGCCGAGCCGGCGAAGGTGGGCCCGTGGGTTGCTGATGTCGTTGCCCGGCACGGACGGGCCGTCGTCCTGACCCCGGACACCCGCACCGCCCGCACGTTCACCAACACCCGGATCCCCGACGGCTACAAGGTCCTCAAAGCCGAGCACGTTGAGGACAACCTGAAGGTGTTCACCCAGGAGACCGCGGCGGCTCTGGTGCTGAACAATCGCTACGACGGCATCGACCTGCCGGACAACGACTGCCGCCTGGTCGTCCTCGCCGGGCTGCCCGCCCGGGGCGATCTACAAGAGCGCTTCCTGCACGGCTCCCTGGGTGCGGTCGAGGTGCTACAGGAACGCATCCGGGCCCGCATCATGCAGGGTGCAGGCCGCGCCACCCGGAACTCGCGCGACTTCGCCGCCGTGCTGCTGCTCGACGACGACCTCGTCTCCTACGTGACCCGCCGTGACGTCCAGGAGGCCATGCACCCGGAGATCCATGCCGAACTCGACTTCGGATACACCAACAGCATCGGCGCCACCTCCGCCGAGATGCTCGACAACCTGCGGGTCTTCATCGAGCACGCTCAGGAGTGGCGGGAGGTCGACCAGGACATCGTCGACGCCCGTGAGCGGTACGAGCGAATCGACGCCCCAGGTTCGGCCGAGCTCCAGAGTTCGGTACGCGACGAGGTGGCCGTCTGGGACGCGATCTGGCAGGGCGATTGGCAACGGGCCCTCGGCCTCATCCGCAAGGTCCTCGACGCCCTGCGCGGCGGACGGGCACCACAGCGCTACGCGGCCCTGTGGAACTATCTCGGGTCCTGTATCGCACAGCGGCTCGCCGATCAGACCGGCGATGCCCCCCTCCACTCCGCGGCCACCAAGCTCTACGAGGACGCCCGCAACGCCGGTCGCGGAACGACCTGGCTGTCCCACCTGGCCGCCCCGGTCGAATCCACCACCGCGCCGGCCTCGCCCGTGGTCGATCCGCTCGACGAGCAGGCGATGAACGGCGTCCTCGCCAACGCCACTCGCCTGGCCAGGCCAGCAGTCTTCGACCCCGAGATCCAGCGCGCTCGCACGGCTCTGGCCAACAAGCCCCGCAGGCCTTACGAAGCTGCCTTGGTACTTCTCGGGCAACTCGCCGGCGCCGTGCCGAGCGAAGGCGACGGCAACAACGACTCCGCGCCGGACGCCACCTGGGTCTTCGGCAACACCGCCTGGGTGGCGTGGGAAGCCAAGAGCGAGGCCGAACCTGACGGCGAACTCGGCGCCGTATACGTACGGCAGGCCGGGAGTCACCTGCGCTTCGCCGCCGACAAGCGCGGCGAAGCGGTACCGGGCGACTCTCCCGCCTTCCTCGTGACGCCCCAGGATCGGATCCATCCCAGCGCACACGCCGTCGCCGAGAGCCATGTGTACCTCGTGCGCCCGCCCGAGGTCCTGGAGGTCTTCGACCGCCTGGTCCGCGCCTGGCGCACCGCGCGAACGCGCGACCTCACATCCTTGTCCGCCCGGGATCTCGTGGGCATCTTCCAAACCGAAGGCGCGCTGCCCTCACAGTGGCTCCCGCACCTGCGCAGCCAGCCCATCCAGAAGCAGGAGGACGTTGTGTAATGCACCTCAGGCGAGACGCAATGTCCAGCACCACCGAGCTGCACAGCTGGCAGAGTGAGAGTGCGCTCCGCCCAGGATCCTGCCACTGATTGTCAGCGTTTGACTCGTCCGCGGATAGCCAAGACCGCGAGACCAAGTAGCACCGGCTCTGTAAGGCGTGAAGCCATTTCGATGTAGGTGCCGGTCGTGGTTAGGTCTTGACCCGAGGTGCGAAAAATCACCGAGTTGATCACTACCTGGAGAGAACCTTCGAATCGGTCGGTCGATAAACGCTCGGGCCACGGATCGGTTGGGTTAATTGGGTCGGACGTGTCCGTGGTCATTGTGATGCTGCGGCCGGTGAGATCCCCGACGCTAGTCGGCTTCGGTTCGTCCTGCGGCAGTCCCCACAGCATCATCGTGAATACTGTGGCAACCATCGTCACCAGCAGCCAGCCCAGAGCGCGCGAAGCCCGCAAACCATAGCCGGATACCGCCCAATAGATGGCGAGCAGAGCCCGCTCGGGCCAAGGGATGTCGTCGGCGTGGCGACGCATCTCCATCTCGCCGTAATAGAAGTCAGCGGCACCCGGCTCATGCTTGCTGTCTTCGAGACTCTTGCGGAGTTGTCGGTACACAGGCGCCAGCTCTGCTGGTTCCAGCACACTTTCTCCTGCTGACGCGGGCATCCAGCCGCTTGAGTCCATGCCTTGAGTGGCGCGCCAGTGATGTTCTTCAGCGAGGATCCGGCGTTGTGTCCAGCGAACTGGCCTCACGCCGTGCCAGCGCAGCCCAGAGGGGGTGGTGGCCAGGGTGTATCGACCCTCCAGACGCACCTGGTCGAGGCGGAGGGTCCCAGCGAACCGGCAATCGGAGAGGTCGACGCCGGTGAGTACCAAGTGCGCAGCGTCAACTCCTCTCAGCGACACAACCCGTACACGGGGATCCGTCAGGCCAGGTTCGGCAATGTTCTCGGAGCCCCAGACAAATGGTCGCGAGTGAGCGGCAACGCTGACCGGGTACTCCCAGACAGCGTCAGTCAGATCCACGGAGGCATATCGCAGCCGGAGTGCAGCGGTGGAGTCCCACTGCGTACGTCTGCAGAGCACAGTCGTTGCTGCAGCCTCGATCGTCACAGCGGTCCTGAACACCGCCTCCGATAGGTGTAACGTCCCTGCGCACGTGATCGGCCCCATCCTCGCATTGCGCTCGAATTCTGCCGTCGCGAACACGGCGTCTCCGGTGAACCGAACTTTGATGAACCGGGCGGAACCACTGAAGACGGATCCGGTGAATTCAGCGCGTTGCTCAAAATGAACATCTGGGAACCAGGCTCCGCCGCTAAAGGTCGCTCCGACGAAATTAGATTTCCCCTTGAACTGCGCCTCGGCGAAACGAGCCAAACCCTCAATCTTCACGCTATAGAAATCCGCATTTCCGCCGAACAGTGCTCGGCGGAACCATGCTTCGCCATGAATCTCTGAGCGCCTGAAAAGTGCGCTGCCGCTGATTTTTGCATCGGCAAACCGAGCGTCTCGCCTAAACTTCGCCTCGCGAAAATTTGCACCCCCAAGGAAGTGCACCCAATCGAACCGTGCAGGGCCGTCGAACTCTGCTCTATCGAATCCAGCTTTACCCACGAATACCGCTTGTTCGAAACGTGCACGCCCGAAGCGCGGCGCGCCCGTAGCGGGTTCCCTCAGGGCGGCGAGAAGTTCGTCGAGCAGGCCTTCGGTAAAGGGAGTCCCTCGATGGTCGATGTCCGCGCCAGGACCCAAGCCGGCAAGGTAGGCAGTCCGGTCGGTGCCAGGCAAGTGGGCCAAACAGGCTGGATGAGAGGGAACTTGGATGCCGGGACAGCCACTAGCGCCGGTTGCGGAGTTGGCGTCGTGACCGCATTGAGGCCAATCCGGCTGGGGGGACATCGAGGGTTGGGTTCTTGCGGACGTCATGTCCTCGTAGACGTTCTGTCATGGCTAGTAGTTTCCGTTCGAAGGATGGTCATCTGACCGTCACAACGTCGCCGGGTCAACGTTGCGATGTTGGCTCGGCAGTCGGGGATGTTCGCGGGCGGTTTGGGCTCAGCCTTCGACTGCACGTGCTTCAGAGAACAACATGCGGGTGGACGCGGACTCCAGTGAGGCGAGACGGGCTCCGCTGGAGGTTGCGAAGGAGCTCTCGACCTGCTGAGGCGCGGAAGATGGGGCATGCTGGTCGTCGTTCATGTATCCGAGGTCTGGTCAAGAGGGAGGTGGGAGCGATGACGCTGAACATCACCCTCGCGGCCCGGTGGCTTATGGCCCAGAGCTCCGACTTCCGTCTCACGACGCCGGCCGGAGTCGCCGTCAGCGAAAGCGCCCAGAAGCAGGTAGTTCTCCAGTACCGCAGTTGGTCAGGGTTGCTCTGCTACACAGGGGTGGCGAAGTGGAAATCGCACGACACGGCTGCATGGCTGGGGACGGCGCTCACTCACGAACCTGGTGAACGCAGCCCAAGTGACGTCATCGGAAGGATCCTTGACGAGGGCAGTTCCTGGCTGAGACGTGTCCCAATGACGCACCGGTTTCACACGTTCACGATGATCACGTACGAAGGAACAAAGCCCAACGTCTACGTGATCTCCAACTTCGAGCGTCCAAATGGGGCGTCGCTTACCATCCCCACTGATTCGCTCTTCTGCACTCGCGTGCGACCGCGTGGGCCCAGATGCATCGTGACCGGATTCAGCCCCGCGGTCTCCCAGCAGCAGAGCAACGACCTCAAGGATCTACTGGCAACTGGCCCGGAACCGGAGCAGCTCCGCGACGAAGTCGCCCTGGCCAGCCGGGAGTCGTCCAGCCGGGCCCAGGGAACGGTTGGAGAGCAGTGTGTGGTGGCCCACCTCTGCCCTGATGGATCAGGGGAAGCTCACGTTTACGGAAACCTGAGCGCAGAGTTCCTCCCCGTCATGATCAAGAGCGGTCGCAACCTCTTGCCCGATGTCCAGACTGCTCTGGGACAAGCGGGAGCAGTCGGTCCACAGCGGCTCGTCGGCGCGACATGGACCGGCAGCAAGAAGGACGTGTCAGTGATGCTCCCGGCCTTTCGCTCGCTGTCAAACCAGACTGGAAGCGGATGGCCAGGCGAGTGAGATCGACGACGCGTTTTCTCCCGGATCACGCACCAAACACCGCGGTCTCCTGGCCAGTCCGTCGGAGGCAGGTCCATGCCACCTTCTGCAGTCGCTCGCCCGGCCTGCTCCTGACTGACCACCGTCGCGCCCTAGACAAGCTATCCCGACCAGTTACCGATGCATGGCTGCTATTCCGTATTGCACGTCGGGAATCGAGTCGGCAACATCCCACTCGATCAGCCCGGCATCTTGCCTCTGGTAGTGGGCCTGTTTGACACGCTTGCGCTGGTCATACGACTCCCTGCCGTGGATTCCGTAGACCTCTACGTAGGAATGGGGGTGAGTATCGGTGAGGACGAAGTCGGGGAATACGAGATCGCTGCCGTCGTACCTCACCGGCTTGACAAAGGCTCGGCCGCCATCGGTAAGGGCGTTCGCCATTACCACTTCGTGACTGGAGTCGGCGGGTATGTAGAGCCCGGAGACCAGCATGGCAGCCATGTCTACGACCCTGACGTTGCCCTTGGGGCTGAGTTCGACCAGAAACAGGCCGATGCGGCGGGCTCCGTGTTCGGCAGCGATCTTGGAAAATGCCGGGCGGTATGAGCGGCGAAGCCGCTCGTCGAGGGCAGTGGTCGCGAACAGGGCGCCGCGGTGGTGAGCCAGTGTGTATCGAACGCCGTAGCGGGTGGGGATAACATCCCTGATCTCGCCCAGGATGAGCCCGCGGCGCTGGGTATCGGCCCGTCGCTTCAGCCGGGCGATGCGGAAGGTCTCGAAGGCGGCGGTGTTGCGGCGTGCGTACTCCTTGCGAAACGGCGGCACGACGTACAGGGCGTCGGCCAGATGCTCGTGGTTAATCGAGCATCCGGCTATCTGCTCGCTCAGCCGCGCGTGGCAGATCCACCAGCTGCGTCGGCGCCATCGCGGATGCCACGCGGTGAGCTGGGCCGACTCCCACAACCAGTGGAGAAGACCAAGGAGCCCGACGGTCCGACGTGCGCGACCCTCGCGTGGTTCGGTGGATGCCTTCGCCGGTTCCGGGTCGCTGAGCCTTCGGGCGAGGGCGGCACTGAAGCGGATCGCCACGCCCTCGTCGTCTTCACGGATGGCCTCCGTGCTGTACGCGTCGCGGCCGGTCAGCTCGGATGCGAGTTTGTGGAAACTGCAGCTGGGATCGTGGAGTTCGCCCTCACCGGGCCATCCGGCCAGGTGATAGCGGCCGGCCCGGCTGCACCGGATGACCAGCCGGAGGGCGGGTGTCTGGCAGAGGCACTGGCCGTGGCCCACCTCGGCTCTGGCCCGGGCGAAGAGCGGGGCGTAGTCGGTGGCGTGCTCGCGCAGTACGTAGAGGGGCAGCGATCTGTCCGCGAGCTGTACGCGGTCGGCTCGGTCGCTGCGGGCGGTGCCGTCACCCCGGAGGCTGTCAGGATCGGCTGACCGGGGGCGGCCGGGCTCATCTCGTGGTGTGCCGACTTCCGAGGCAGTCATGTCCGTACTCCTCCGTAACCGGGACCGGTCATCGGCCGGTGGTGCTGGAGTTCTTCCTCTGCCTCGGTGTGCCGCCGTCGCCGGCCCACCTGCAGCATGAGCTGCGCCGCCGCGTGGTGCGGGTCCGGGGTCTCGTCGGTATCGAGCTGCTCGGCCAGTGCGCGCCGTACGGCGGCCTCTTCCGCACGTTGGCGCGCGGTGAGCCGGGAGCGGCGTTGGATTTCCAACGTGATTCGCTGTACCTCGTCGATGAGTTCCTGGACATGTTGCATCGCCTCGGCGGCGTCCGGGGGAACCGGTGCGCCTTCGGGGAGTTGCTCGGCCAGCTGCCGCAGTCCGTAGGAGGCGGTCAGCGCCCTGTCCATGATCTGGCCGCGTCGGCTGCTCAGCTCGGGCGGGCTCAGCAAGGCCAGGGAATCTGCGCGTGCCAGCCGGGTCAGGGTGGCCAGCACGTCAGCCTGTCCCAGGCTCTCCAGGCCCGCGGCCACGCCGGGGTCCAGGCGGCTCTGATTGATCTCCGCTGGTGCGATCCGCTCTGCCCAGGCGAGCAGCTCGGTGCGCAGCAGCATCACGCTCTGCGGGTCCAGCCCGTACCCGGCGAAGGCCGAGTCCGGGACGTCCGCGACCTGCGCCAGCCGGACGTACAGATCTTCGCGCACCCGCGTCTCGGGGAGCTGTCGGAGCCCTGCGATACCGGTGACGTAGTCGGCCAGGTAGGAGTCGACGGCGCCTTGCCCCAGGTGTCGGCTCAGCACGGCGAGGTCCACGAAGTCCTGGGCGGCCAGGCGGTGTTCAGGGGCCTCCAGTTTGCCGTAGAGGAGGTCGCCTACGGCTGTGACCGGCATGGTCTCGACGGTGTGGGAGTCGAAGTAGCGGGTCATGCGGGCGATTTGAACGGTGACTGTGCCGTACTCGGGGTGAGTGACCAGCAGGTCGCTGTTCTGGTCGCATCGCGCGACGGGGTGGAAGGCCCAGGTCCGGACCTCCTCAACTCGGTACCCGTGGGCGGCCAGCGCTCCGGTGACAGCCGCCCGTACCGCCGGGGAGTCCTGGACCTGGTCCGTGAACACGTCGATGTCGTCTGCGGGCCGGGCCCCGGCGACGCCGAGGACATGGGGCGCCAGCGAGCCGGACAGGTGGTAGCCGTGCTGGCCGCATGCGGCCAGCACGATTCGGGCGACCGTGAGCATTCCTTCGGTGTTCACGACGCGGTCAGCTCCGGGAACCGCCGCTCCCACACCTCCAGGACGGCTTGCGGGGCGAGCCGTTGCGGCCACAGGCGGCACAGAACGTCACGGTTGATCAGCGCCGCTTGTTCCGTCGCGGTCCCGCCTACGAGGAGTCTGCGATACAGCGCGGCACACTGCGCCGTGTCACCCACGTTCACGCGCGCGGGCGCCTCGCCGTCGGCCAGATGGCGCGGAACGTCCGCGAAACCCGATGAGGGGCCCGCGAGGGCGTCGAGGTCCGCTACCACGTCGAACCCCTGGAACAGGAGAAGGTCACTGACACTGGGCGCGGTGAGCGCGTGGGCGATGTCCTCGGGTATCAGACCCTGACGGGCCGCTTCGTCGATCACTCCCTGCTCGGCGCCCCGCAGGCGTGCCACTCGCGCGAAATCGGGCCGGGGGGTGCTGACCATGTGGTCCGTTCTCCTTCGGTGATGCGTCAAGTACACGCATTGATTGACTAGTTGCGGCGATGTCGCCTGTTGTCCGCGCCGTTCACCTCTAACGTCGCCGAACGGCGGCTTCCCCATGTGGAGAAGTCATCCAACTGCCGCGCCAACCTCACCCCAAAATACCCCCAGGGGGTATGTAAAAGTGTGAGAGTGTGGCGTCGACCGGCTGTGATGCACCTTCCCGAACGGAGGACTTGATGACTGACCGCTCCATATCCGCGCCGACCGGCGCACGTAGCGCGTTCTCGGCGGCAAGATCGCGCCGTGCACCGCACCGGGTGGCCGCTGCGGGGATGGCGACACTCGTCCTTTGCGCGCTGGCCGGATGCAGCGACGCCTCGGGGGGCAAGGCCGATCCGACGACCGGGGCAACGCACAAGGCTGCGGCCCCCGTCCGCCTCCCGGTTCCGGACGGATTCGACACCGAGGCCGGCTGGAGCACGTCGGCGAGCCCCGAGGCCACCGACACCGAGCCCGGTTCCAGCGGCTTCCCCCTCGTCGCCGTCGCACCCCAGAGCGCTCTGGTGATTCAGGCAGCCGCCGACGGCTCCCGGGTGCGTGCCTTCTCCCTCGCCAGCGGCAAGACCGTGTGGACCTTCACCCCCAAGGCACTCACGAGTGCCCGTACGGGTGTCTTCGTCCAAGAGGGCAAGGCGGGCGAGACGGTGGTGCTGGCCCGTCTGGGCAAGACCAGCGGGAGCGGCCTGACCACGTCGCGCCCCACCACCACGATCGATGTCGTCTCGGCGGATTCCGACACTAAGGCAACCGCCGAACATCACCTCGACCTGGCGGCACCTGACGACACCGCCTTCTCCTTCACCGCCACCGATTCGGGTTTCCTGGTCGGCCCCGCAACCGACGGCGTACACGAGAAGGCCGTCGCGATCGACGCAGCCACCGGCGTCCAGCGCACCATGCAGACGAAGCCGGTGAAGGTGTCCGGCTGCGGCTCGGGGCCGTGCACCGTCCAAGCCTCTCCGGCCTTCGCCACCGCCGAGGGTGTCGTATCCGTCTTCCAGCAGCAGGACGGCTGTGACCAGTGGACCGAGAGCGGCACCCCGTGCACGTACGGATTCCAGGTCGGCGACGCCTGGACCAGCACCAGCGTTGCCCCCAGCGGCATGCACGTCGGCATCCCGCTCGCGGTCACCGGTCAGTACCTGGTGGCCGCCTGGCACACCAGCGACACGCAGACCGATCCGCCGGCTCTCTCCGACACCGACAAGACCACGCTGGTGGTGCACGATCTCGCCACGGGGAAGATCAAGGCGAAGGTCAACTGCACCTCCGCCGACGCTCTCACCCTTCAGCCCGGATCCGCACAGTCCTCCACCCGCCTCTCGCCGAACGGTGACTTCCTCATCTCCGGCCAGGCCGGGTTCGACCTTGATACCGGACATGGGCACTGCTTCACCAGCACCGCCAGCACCAAGGGCATCGACCTGACTGCCGTATCCGACGACGGCACGGCGTACGGCATTGTGCACGCCGTCGACCAGAAGGAAGCTACCTCCCTGTACGGGCGGCTGCCGATCGCCCAGGACGGCACGGACACACCCGAGCGTGACTCGGCCCGCGTCAGCGTACGGACCGGGACGGCCAAGGCCCTGCCCGCAGCCGCCGAGGTCCCCCTGTATCTGGCGGCGGACGGGCACGGTGTCTTCCGCACCCGCAACGTGGTCGCGGTCTACCCCGCTTCCTGAGCGCCCACCGCCCTGAGCCCCGAGCATCGTCGCGCCCTACCTGCGGCCGACGCCGCTCGGGGCGTTGTGCTGCCCGGGAAGCCGATGTTCGGCCTGCTCTCGCGCCGCCTGTCCCCGGCGCGTCGGGCGGGGCACTGCTGCGGCGGATCCTGCGGAACTCTGCGGCGCCGCGGCGACCGCCTCCTGGGCCGCCTCCATGGCGCTTGCCAGCAGATCGTCGGGGATCTGCGCCCCCCGCGCCTGGGCTGTGGTCCTGAGCGCTGCGAGGAAGGCCTCCGCGGTCAGCGCGGGTTGCGGAGAAGCCGACGGCCCCCCGGCGGGTGCCGCTCCGGCGATGCGGTCAGCGGTGGCCCGGGAGTGCGCGGCAATGGTCTGCAGGACTCCGGCTGCTCGCTCCTCGGCCGGGCTGGTCGCGGCAGCCCGTGCGAAGTCGGCGCGGTCCTGTATCCGTTGAGCCTGAACCGCGACCGCCCCCGCAGTGACCGCCGGATTCTGCCCAGCCGTCGGGGCGGGCTGCCGCCGCGGTCCCGCAGCCGCCCGCTCGATCCTCGACGGACCGTCCGTCGGCGTCGGCCGACGCCGACGCGGCAGTCCCGGCCCGGCGACAGCTTCCTGCTCTCCCGCCGCCTCCGCCTGTCCGCTCGCAGCCGCCGGCGAAGCTGTGGGGGACGCATCCTCGTGGAGAGCCCAGTCCCTGTGGAACGTGCCCCGTACGTAGGCGAAGCCCTCGCCCGCCAGGTGCTGCGGGATCTCTGCGCCCCGTCCCTGTAGGAAAAGGTCCACGCACTCGTTCGCGCGCCGACCGGCGTCCGCCCGGTTGCCCGGCCGTGTGTTCTCGTGGTTGAGCAGGCTCATCAAGTCCCGGCGGGACAGCCCGCGATCGGGCTGGACGTCGCTTCGAATGGCCGTCCTCACTTCGTCGAACCAGGCAGGGGTCAGCGGTTCGCTGACCGGCTGCCATCGCGGCGCGGGACGGTCGGACGCCGGGGTCGCGTCCAGGAGGCTCTCCGCTTCGCCGGGGGCGACCAAGACCTCCCGGACGCCGCCGTCGCCTTGAGGCCCGACGACGCCGAGTTCTTCCATGCGGGCCAGCAGTGTGTCGGCCTCGGCCGCCGAGACGCCGTAGTCGTAGCTCAGGTCCAGGGCCAGGGTGTACTCCTTCGCCGCCACCTGAAGCACGACCGCGCGGAACAGATCCGGATTCTCCACCGGGTTCTCATCACCGGGCGCCGACTCGGCCCCTTCTGCAGAGGGTCCCTCCGGCGAGGGCGCTTGCGGTGCCGTCCCCTCGGCCTCCGCGGGCGCCTGCTCGGCCGCCTCGTCGACGACGGATTCGTAGGTACCCAGCGGGGTGCTCACGTCCTCGGGCAGGTGGCCATGAAGGTGGGCGACGTGGTCTTCGGCAGCGTGGCGCAAGACCCGCAGCAGGTTCCACCGCAGACCGTTCCGGCCACCGTTCGCGGCCAGCCGGTTGATCAACGCCTGCGCCCCGGAAGAAATGATCTCCAGCGTCCGTACCCACAACGCCCGCCCGGTGCCCAGGGTTTGACGGTCCGCCAGGAAGCGGCCCACGCCGAGCCAACCGCGGTGGACGGCTTCTCGTACTGCGGTCCACACCGAGGCGATCCGCCGCCACACAGGATGCTGCGCCAGGTTCCCGAGCCGCTCCGAGACCGCACCGTAGAGGCGGCCGATCGACTCGACACTGTTCGACAGCATCGTACGGATGCGTCCCTGGTCGTCGCCGCCCGTGCTGTTGCCCGTGTCCTGGGAGCGGGCGGAGAGCCTTTCGCTGAACCATTGCCAGGCGCGGCTGAGTTGGTCGGCGAGGTCGGTTTGCTGGCTGGCGGGCAGCAGCCCGGTCAGGCGGTCCGCGCGGGTCGCGGCGGCCCGGTGAAGACCCCACACCGCCCGCCAGCCGCGTGAGTCACGCTGGCCGGACCGCTCCAGGCGACGCGCCAGGAGCATCGCCCCCTGGGCGATCGCTCGTGCCGTGCGGGCTTCGATCGTGCGGTTGATGCCGTGCGCGCGGATGTCGCCGAGCGTGGTCTCCGCGTAGGTCAGCAACGCCTCCCGGACGGATCCGCTCAGCTGCTGTCCTGCCTGGCTGATCGAGCGGATCATCGTCCATTCGGGAGTGCCCCAGTAGTAGCCCGCCTCGGCCTGGGCGTTGCCCATCGCCGCTTCGAGGGCGGCGGCGTCACCGGCCTCGACCGCGGCGTCTTCAGCCGCCGGCAGGATTGGGTCTGCGTCGATGCTGGTGAGGATCCCGGACAGCGCTTGCCGGGTGGCCGCGTACTGCTCACGGAGGTGCTGTTCGTCCTCGGCGCTGAATCGCGGCCGAGGTATGGGCGCCTGCTCCTCAGCAGGAGGTTCGGTGCCCCGGAGCAAGGCGACGATGTCCTCGAAGTGCCGGTCGAAATCGTCCTGCCCGGGTTCAGGCTGCGCAACCTCCGGCTGTCCCTGGACTGCCTCGGTCGCAGCCATGTGTTCCTCCTTGATCAGGGCCTCGTACTCCTGGTCCAGTTCCATCGCCGCCAGTTCCTGGGCGGATACAGGTTCGTCGTCCTCTTCGGTGCGGCGACGAACGCCGTCCTCCGGGTCCGGCTCCCATTCACTGCTGCTGTAAACGACCCCGTTCACGACGAGGTCGTCGCCAATGACGTCCCTCCAGAAGTCGAAGTCGTCCTCTGCGGTTGGCTCGCTCGGCGCAGGCCCGGCTACCGCCTGTTCGGCCCCAGCAGCGGGAGCGGGCTCCGGAGTGCTCTCCTCTAGCACTTCCGGCAATTCGACGATCTCGACGCCCGGTACGTCTGATTCGAGCGATTCAGGCGCCGGTTCGGCGCTCTCGTCGGCGGTGTCGGCCGGCGGGAGCGATACGGGCGCGGCCGTCTGCGGCTCGGCCACACGCGGTTCCTGCGCTGGTGCGGGCTCGGGAGTTTTGGCAGCCGAAGGATTCTCCGCTGCACGAGTTGCCTTGAAGCGGGAGAACAGCCTGGCCCCGTCGTGCTCGTTATCGAGCAGCGTCTGCACGTTCTCGGTGGCCTCCAGACGCGCCAGCTGCTCCTGCGCCTGCGAGTACACCGCGAGGAGCAGAAGCCGATCGTCCGCGGACACGAACGCCGTACGTGTGGCCAGGGAACGCCCGGCTTCGGCGACGGTCATGTGCAGGTCCCGGCAGGCGGCGAGCACTTCGTCGGCGGCGGAGTGGGCGCTGTCGGCTGACCGGATCACACCACGGAACGCCGTCTGGACACGGGCCGCCTCATTGGCGTCCGTGACCCCGGTTTCTTCCTGAAGTTCCCGGGCTTCCGACAGGAGCAACCGGCCTGTGGCCGAGTCCGCCCAGGCCGCGTAGCGGCTTTCCGTGGCATAGAGATCGTCCAGGAAGTCCTGCTGCCTCTCGTAGGGAAGGTGCCCAGGCCCGGCGACGGGGGCCGGATCGGTGGCCTCGGCCGCCTCCGGTCCCTCGGACTGCTGCTCGGGGGCGTCGGAGACTTCCTCAGGCCCAGGTGCGGCGTCCGGCTCGGTGGTTGCCGGACGAGTGGCGGAGGGCGCAGCCTCCGGCGCGGTGTCCAGTGCTGTGGGAACGGCGGCCGGGGCGGCAACGGCCGGCGTGGGAACGGCGGCCGGGTCGGGTGCGTCGGCGGGTAGGTCGACGAGCCCGGCCAGCGACTGGGGCAGGAGAAGAGGCTCGACGTAGTCGTCCGGGTAGCCGCCGCTCTCCCACGTGTAGGGGCGCAGGTCGCCCGGTCCGGCCACGAGGTCGCCGATGAGAGAGACCTCGGTATCCGCGCTCACCACGGGTCGCTCTCGCACGATGAACGGCAGCCGTTCCTCGGACACGTCGGTTATGCAGTCGCCCGGCTTGACCTCGCTGAGGTGGCAGATGCTGCTGTGCCGGTCGGGCAGGACCGCCCTGAGCGCGGTCACCCGCTCGAACGCGGCAACGTCGACGGAGGCTTCCTCCATCTCGCCCAAGTCGATCAGCTGCAGCTGCTGTTCTTCCTGGGCCCAGTTCTCAGCAGCGCGGACCTGGGCGAGCCGTTCATCTGCTGTCCCGGTGAGATGGGCTTCCAGGGCTTCCGTCATCAGCCGGGCGTGGGCGTCTTTGAGGATGTTCCGTACCTCGTCGTTGGCTGCCTGCCAGCGGCGGGACTCACCGATGACCTTGAAACCCTCCTCGGAGCGGGACATTGCGTTCCCGGTACGCCAGGCCGCTGCCACCAGTTGACGCCGTGTCGGCGGGAGGGCCGGACGGAGCCACGAGATGACCTTGGCCAGGGTGAGCCGGCCGGCGCGGACCGGCGTCATGACGTCGTCGGAGGTCCTCACCTCGATCTCGATAGCGCCGCTTCGTGCGCGGGCGGTGGCGAACTCCTTGTCCTCCTCGTTGTAGCCGGGCTCCGAGGGCAGGCGGATGCCCTCCAGAGGTTGCGGAGTCTTCCTCTTCTTCTGGTCCATTTCGAAGATCAGCTGTCCGAGGTCCCACGGGGTGATCGTCGCCAGTGCCGCGCCGATGTCCCGGTCGGTCAGCGGGTCGGGGGTGTGTTCCTCCTGCTCGGCTGGTGCCGGAGGCTCGCTGGTGTTCTCGCGGGCCTCGGGGGCTGGCGCCGGGGTGTCCAGGGCCGGGGGCTCCACAGTGGGCTGGGCCTCGTGGGCGGCGATGAGCGCGCGGAGCCGGGCGTACTGCTCGGTGACCGTCGAGTTGGACAGCCCGGCGATGCGTTCGCGGGCCCGGTCCACTTCCACCTTGACCGGAGCCAAGGCCGCGTCGACGTTCGGCCATATCTGCTGGCCGTCGGGGCTGTAGGACGTGCCGGCCAGACCCATGACCTGTTCCAGGGCGTCCCGCGCGGCGGCGGGCCTGAGCCTGCGGCTGCGCGCCGTGCGCTCGATTGCGTCCACGGCTTCCAGGCACAGGGCCAGGGCTTGGCGGACACGCGGGTCGGTGAGTTCCGGCAAGCGGTGCTCGCCGCCGAGCTGGGCGTCGAGTTCGGCCAGCTGATCGGGATCGTCAGCGCGATCCTGGATCAGGGTGTCGAACGCATGGGCGGCCTCGGCCGCGAGCTGGGCGATCTGCGTGCGCAGTTCCTCGGCGGCCTCCGTCACCAGGGCGAGAAGGGTGGAGTCGGATTCCGGGAGAAGGTTCTGGGCGTGGCGGAGGTTCTCCTCGAACTGGGCCCAGGGATTGTCCTGTTCCCAGACATCGCGTACCTGGTTGTCACCGAGGGCCTCGCGCATCTCGCGAGCGAGGTTCGGGATCTCGGTCTTCTGTCCCCGGCGGATTCCCGCGGTACCACGCTTTTTGATCTTCTGGTCGTCCCAGGGCAGGGGCGCGATGCCTGCGTCGGCCTCCTGTGACGCGGCGGGAGCCGTTGCCTGCTCGTCGGCGGGCGTGTTGTCCGCCGTGCCGGTGAAGAGTGAAGGCTGGTCGGCTCCGTTGAGTGGTTGGCCCGAATCGTGCAGGGTCGGGGCGCTCGTCGCAGGCTGCTCCTGCGGGCGAGGCTCCGTTTGGGCGGCCGGGGCGGTGTCTGGCTCCGTCGTGTTCTCGGTGCCGTCGTCCGGTGCGGGGGCGGACGGCTCCGCGGAGGCGGGTGCCGACTGGGGAACCGGGGCTTCGGTCTCCTCGGCCGCCGTCTCCGCGACCGTAGGCTGCGGCTCGTCGACGGTGCTCGGCGGCGCGGTTTCTGTGGCCGCAGGGGGCGTTGCGTGCAGGACTGGCTCGGGGACGGCTGGTGCCACGGCGGCGGGGGTTGGCGCTGCCTGCTCGGGCGTCGGGGCGGCCGTGATCTCGGCTTGCGGGGTGTCCGCGATCAGGCCGATGGACTGGATCCAGCCGAGGGAGCCGATGTCGAGGCGTTTCCTGGCCCGGGTCACAGTCACGTAGGCCAGGCGCAGCTTGTCCTGCGCGGGCAGCACGAGTTCGCCGGTCTTGGTGTCCTCCTTGGGCTGGGGGAAGTCGCCCCAGATCTGGACCTCGTCCCATTCGCGGCCCTTGGACTTGTGGGCGGTGGAGACGACCAACTCGGGGTGGGTCTCCTCGTCGCGCGCTTCCTCCGGGACCAAGTCCCTGATCATGTTGATCAGGCCCTGGGGCGTGTAGCGGTCGACGAGCCGTACGAACATCTGCAGGGTATTCGCGTCCTCGTCGGACTCGGCGTACTCCTTGACCTCGCTCCAGTTCTCGAAGGCCGACAGCTCAGGGTGCTTGGTGCGCCGGCCCTGTTGGAGATCCCGGGCGGCCCAGGCGATGTCTTCGATGTCCCGGCCGCCGCCGACGAGCGCAACACGCTTGCTGGCCTCGAATCCCGCGAAGACGGCGGAGATGGCACCGACGTTGGTGTGGGTCAGGATCGCATCGGGCTCTTCGACGGTGCCCAGGACGGTGTCGAGCGTGGGTGCGCCTTCCAACCGGAGGTCGGATTCGAGGAGGGCGAGGTATGCGTTGCCGACCTCGGCGACGGCGGGGCCGAACCTCCAGCTCTGTGTCAAGGGCAAGACCACGTCGGCCGGCCAGTCCTTGAGAGCGTCGATGGCACCGCGGAATTCGTAGATGGCCTGATTGCTGTCGCCGACGACGATGATCTGGGCCTCCTGGTCCTGGATCACCTTCTTCAGGACGGGATTGATGTCCTGGGCTTCGTCGAAGAAGATCGTGTCGAAGTTCAGGCGCGGGTCTGACAGGGCCCAGATCTTGAGATAGTCGTCATGGTCGAAGAAGATCTTGTTGCTGTTCGGATCCGCGATGTCCGCCCAGGCCCGGCGGGCGTATTCGAGCAGCGTGCGCGCGGCGGGTACGTGCGCCCACTTCTCCCCGAGGTGCTGGCGTCCGAGTTCGGCATCGGCGCTCTGCCGGTAGCGGCGGATCGCCCCCATCACGATCTTGGCGATCTCCTCGGGCCCGACGTGCTGGAGGTTGCCGTCGCGGTCGCTGACCCGTATCTCAGCAGTGATGCCGAGCGCAGCCGCGACGTCCTTGGGACGCCGGGCGCCGCTGTTGCGCGACCCGGCGATGGACACTTTCTGCCGGTAGGGGGTGTTGCGCAGATCCTGCAGTGCGAAGGAGTGGCTGGTCCTTGCCGTGACGTTGCGCCCGAACTTCTGGCCCGCTTCGTCTGCGATGGCGCGGTTGAAGGCGATGTAGCCGATGCGCCGCTCCAGCATCTGGGCAGCGATCATCACCAGCGTGGAGGTTTTGCCAGTGCCCGCGAGGGCCTGCACGGCAACGTCCTTGCCCTCGACGGCTGCGGTGATGATCGCCTGTTGCTGGGCTGTCGGCGGGTACTTCCCGCTGGCCACCTCCGTGACCGCGCCCTCCTGAGCATCCCGGGCCGCGAGAAAGGCCCGGACGTCTTCCAGGACCTGCTCTTTCTGCCCGCGCATGCCGTTGTAGCGCCAACGGCCCTTCTCGTACTTGAAGTTCTTGTCCCTCTTCAACAACTCGCGAAGGCCGTCTTCCTGCGGGGCGCCGGTCGTGCCCGTGACGTAGGTGCCGGTCGCATCGCTGACGATCTTGATCCGGCTCGTCCAGGGTCCGGGGGCCGTCGTCTCCGGCTCGGTCGCCGTCACGGTGTCCTCCTGTTGCTCCTCGTCAGCTGCGGCCGAAGACGGCGACGCGGGTGCAGAGTCCTGCGCCGAAGCCGAAGGAGTTTCCTCTTCTTGCCGACGGTTGTTCTGGCCGATGTGACCGATGGCGACGCGGTCGCCGAGGGCACCGATCAGGTCCTTCAGCGGCTCGGATGGGCCGGTTGGCTCATGTGTGTCCCGAGCGGTTGAGCCTGCGGGGGGCTCGGTCGGGGCGGCCAGCGGCAGCCGGCCCAGGGCCTGGACGTAGGGCAGCCGGACGAGTTCCTCGACCTGGCCCCAGGTCAGTCCCTCCTCAAGTGGCAGAAGGCGGGCGTCCGTTCGATGAAGCAGGTCGCGCGGGAAGATCGTGTACCCGGTCTTGGACGAGAGGTCGAGTTCGCTGTCGGGCGCGATCAGAACGCCGTGCAGGAGGTCGCCGTACCGCGGGTCCTCTTCCGCGGCTTGCAGCAAGAGAACGGCGTCGGGCATCTCGCCGGTGGCGAATGAGAGCGTGAGCACGACTCCGAACTGGATCTCCGCGTCGATCGGGGGGCGGGTCGAATAGCGCGGCAGGTCCCGAAGGTGTTCACGGGTCAGTGGCTCGGTTTGCGCGCTCAACAGGTGCTGTGTGTCGCCCATTTCGGGCTGGGCCGATGCGGCCCCTTCAGGCACCGTGGTGGCACTCGGATTCTGGGTGGGCTGTTGCCCCCACGACACGGTGCGGTACAGCTCCGCGGCGTCCTCCGGGGCCATAGCGCCCGGCTCCAGCACTGTCAGGTACTGCGGGTAGGCGGTGGTGGACCAGCCCTGCGGCCAGCCCTCTCGGTCGGCCACGATGGCCGCGTATTGGATTCCCAAACTGGTGACGTAGCCGCAGACAATGCCCACGCTGCCGGTGGAGGTATTCAGGACACGGTCACCAACAGCGGTCAGTGGACGGTCCGCCAGCCTCACGTTCTTCAGCCGTCGACGCCCCGCCGCCGTGGGAACGACGGCCATCCCCGGGTCGAACTTCAGAACGCCTTCGTCGATCAGCCGATGCACGGTGGAGGTGTCCGCGAGGACACCGCCTTGTTCGTTGGTCTGGCCGAGGTGGATGACAGAGGGGTCCCGTTGCCCGTCGGAGGTCTCCCGAGTCCGCAACAAATCCCTGTCAGCGGCAAAGAGAATCGAGAACTCGTCCTCCACGACCGGCAGCGAGAGGCCGGGCTCGCCGTGCTCCCCTTCGGCATCCGCACCGGGGGCTACCTCAGCCCGGGAAGAGGCTTCCGGCCGCTGTGCTGGGCGAGCGCCCTTCTCGATCCTCTGGACCGGGAGCAGCTGTTGCATCGAACGCAGTTGCTCCAGGGCCTCCTCATGCGGCAACGCCGCCAGAGCCTCGACCGCTGGCCAGGTGATCGGAAAGTCGAGCGGCAGTACCCGGGAGTCCGGCAGGGACAGCAACTGTTCGGGGGTCCAGCGGCCATCCACGCTGCTGGCTATCTGATCGTTGGCGGGTACGATCTGCGCGCCGTGGACGAGAGGGTCGTCGCCGAACTCCTCGTCCACCTCGACGCGTTGTAGCAACAGAAGAGCGTCGTGAACCTGGCCGTCGCGGAACGGCATCGTCACCAGAACGGCAAGGCGGGCGTCGCCAACCGGTCGCTCCTGAGTTCCGCGCGGCAGAGCGTTCAGGTGTTCTTCGGCCAGATACGGCCCGGTGAGCATGTCACTCGGATTGCCGCCCGCCGTCTGCCTGGGAGACTCCGCCGAGCCGGCCTTGGTGCGTGGGGATGCAGGAGGCCGTGGTGAACCGTCTTCCGCGTCGTCGCCCGGGGCGGACGGTGTCACGGATCCGGGCGGAGCGAGGCCGACTTGGCGAGCGGAGCCTTCTGGAACAGACTCGGCCGCCGGCGCTGCGGACACGGCCTCGTACACCTGATTGAAGGTGACTTTCGCGTACTGTTCTTCGACACCCTGGCGGGTGTGGCCGAACCAGTCCCGGAACCGGTCACCTCCTGTGCCCGTGGCCGAAAGATCAGCGTGACTGAGCCAGTCCATGAACAACTCACGGGCTTCCTCGCGCGATCGCCCGTCCGTAAGCAGTGCCCGCAGCTGATCGTCCGCGAGGGCCACTCGTACCGCTCGTTCCCGGGCGTCGTCGCGCATCTCGGTGGCCCAGCGGGAACTCTCCGCCTGGAACTCGGCGCGCTTCCGCTCGCGTTCGCTTTCTTTGGCAGCGGGCGAAGCCGTCGGCTGCTCATCGGGGACGGAGGGGCCGGGCGCCGACGGCGTAGGTTCCACGGTCTGCTGACGAAGCTCCCGGTGGGCACGGGGGCCTGCCAGGTTGAGGACCTCACGGCGTCCGTCTTCCTTGAGGTAGGTCCACAGCAGGTGTTCCGAGCCACCGTCCGTGATCAGTTCGTCGGCGGCGGTCGCGAAGACCGCCAGGAAGTCGGCCTGTTCGTGGGCGTGGGCGGCCTGGATCAGCCCCGGGTTCTCGCGCGCGGTGTTCACCAGCCAGTCCGCGACGTCCTCGGCGGCGGGGGCCATGGAGTCGCGCAGCACGTCGCGGACCGTCCGCTGGATCACCACTCGTACGGCGGGAGAGTTCCATGCCGGTGCTACCGGGCTGTCGGGCAAATGCTCGTCGAGCCAGGCCTCGACTTCCTCGTCGGACACGAGTGAGTCGGAGAGCTTCGCCGGTCGGACCAGGAGGGGCAGCGCGGTGTGGGCGGGCAGGGCCAGCCCGGGTATGTCGGCGCTGCGCAGGTCGGGAACCTCCTGGGCAGCTCCGGTGCGGTCTGCGGGGAGGGCGACGTTGACCAGCAGGTGTCCCGCGGCGCTCCTGGCCGCCACGGTGATCTCGAATCGCCGCTGTGGCACCTCCTCCGGCCGCTGCGCGACCGCGTCTCCGGAGCTCGTGTCGGCGCCTTCCTCGCCGGTCGACGGGATGTTCTGCCCGTCCTCAAGCGCGTCGCGATGGCGGGGGCCGTCGGCTTCCGGGGCAGGCTCCGGTCCTACCGGTTCCGGGAGTTCGTCTGCGGTCTGTGCCGCCGTGAGGGCGGGAGTCCCGAAGATCTCCTGCCAGTCGACCCCCTGATGGGCGGTTGCGGTGATACGCGAGGCCAACTGCACGGCGTACTGCGTCATCTTGCGGAAGTGGGCCATCACCACGGGCGCCCGGTAACGCTCCTCCTTCAGGTTCTGGGCGAGGAGTAGGACGGCGTGGGCGAGGGTGGTGCAGCGCTCGACCACAGTGGCGGCAGGGTGGGTGAACGGATCGCGCACCCGGCCAACTGGTCCGTCGCACAGTTCCTCCATGGCCAGCCAGACCGCCTGGCCGTCCGGCCGGGTCGGCACGCCCTGGTCGGTGAGTCCCCGTCCGATCAGGCGTCGGCCCGCCGGGGTGTCCTTCAGCCCCGACAGTGCGCCGTACATCTCCCAGAAGTCCTGCTGGGCTTCCGCCTTCGACGCGTACGGTTCGCCGACGGGAATCAGGATCTCCGCAGCCGTCTCCTGCCGGGGCTCCTCGACCATCCGGTAGGGGCGGCCCATGCGGGTCAGCTCGGCGGTCAGATTCCGTACGTGGAGGTCCCGGGTGGGCCGGCTCATGTTCCGCCGCAGGTACCAAAACTTCTTGTTGGGGCTCCACCTGAACTTGTGGCGGTCCAGAGCAGCACGTACGGGCGCGTCGGCGTCCACGTTGGTGGTGCCGCGGACCACGGTGCCCCGGTAGTGGTGCTCGATGTCCAGGGCGGCGCCGGTGGATGGAGGGGTCTCGCGCGGTTCGGGGGCGGGGCCGCGTTCGGCGTCGAGCCGCTGGCGGCGCTGGGCCACGCCGGCCTGCACGGCAGTGACGGTCTCCGGGCGGGCGGTGGAGGCACGGCAGGCGACCGCGTGTTCGTACGAGTAGCGGACGACGTCGTCCAGCCGTTTGGCGTCGTCGGGATGGCGGTAGTCACTGGTGTCCAGGCTCAGCACCAGGTCGTACGCGGCGTGCGCCATCGCCGTCACGTGCCGGTTGACGTCGTCCAGCGTCTCGTCGTCGGCCGTGGCGAAGTCGGCGGCATACCGTGTGTCTTGGGCCGCGTTCAGGGCCTCGCGCGCGGCGGAGAGTTGCGTCTCGCGCAGTTCGGCCGTCGTGCTGTCGAGGAGCGTCTTGGCGGTATCGCTCGCCATCCACCAGTTCCACGCGGCTTCCGCCTTGTTGGCGCCGCCGACGAAGTCGTCGGCGCCTTCGTACGGGGTCTCCTCCATGCCCAACTCGTGGGCTGCGAGGCGCTGGTGGTGCTGGAACGTCCGGCGGGCCAGGTCACGCAACGCGTACCGGCTGACCCCGTCCCCGGCGGCCTCGGCCTCCTGCGCGGCGCCCAGAGCGTAGGAGGTGACCTGCATCCAGTCGGTCAGGGCTGAGGCGACCGTGTCGTGTCCACGGTGCAGCATGAGCATGGCGCCGCGCAGCTGGTCCGAGTGCTCGCCGCCCTGGTCGTCGTAGGCGTGCGGCCACTTCGGGAAGTCGTCGAAGATGAAGGTCAGTGCGTGGCTGACCTGGGCGCGGTCCTGGTACCAGGGAGCTGTCAGCCGGAGTGGGTCATCGTGGTCGAGGACGGCGGTGTGGTCGTCGTCGAGGTCGGCTGCGTCCATGAGCAGGTCGGCGAGGTCGGCTCGACGTGCCTGCATGCGGGCCAGGTGGCGTTCCGCGTACTGGTTGGCCTTCTGGGCGGCCGTGCGCACATCGTGGTGGGTGTCGTCGGCGAGCTGTACCGCGGTCTCGGCAAGGTGGTCGTAGAGGCTGAACACGTCGGCGGGCGTGTGCGGTTCGCCCTCGATGACCGCCGAGGCCGCCGCGGCGGCCTCCTGATGTGCTGGTGTCGGGTCCGTGCTGTCGTGCCGTGCGAGGACCTGCCGGAGCTGCTCGGTGGCCAAGGCCACGTAGTGGCGTCCAGACACCAGTTCCGCCGCGTCCGCATAGCCTCCGAGGACGATCGCGAGGTTCGCCACCTGAGGCAGTGCCGAGCCGAAGCCATCGCCCGTCGCGCCCGCCGAGGTCACCAGCGGGGTGGAGACTGTGGACCCGGTCACCTCCACCTCGGGATCAGTGGCCGGACCCGGCTCCGGAGAGGGGGCCGCACCCGCCGCTGAGTGCGGTTCCGGTGTGGTTGTAGCGGTGGACGGCGGCACGGGAGTGCTCGGCTGTGCCCCGGCCAGCCGAACGGAGAACTGGACTCCGTCGGGGCCGGAGACCGCGAGTCCGCCCTGGGTCTCTTCAACCCCGTTGCCGTCGGCGGTGAGTTGAGCCAGGCCAGCCGCGAGGTCACGTCCGCTGACCGGACCGGCGCGCAGGCCTTGGGGCCCGGTGACGGTGTACTGGTCCCACGGCAGGATGCCTGGGATGAATTCCACGGCGTCTTCGTCGAGCGTGAGGGGTTCCGGAGAGCCCGCCCATCGTCGGTAGGCGTCCCCGCTGGGGTCCTCCACGGTGCTGCGATACCGCGATGCGTGATCGCGCAGGCCGGTGAAGACCTCCCAGTTCCCCTCCGTGCTCCGACCGTCTTCGCGCTCCCACTGTTCGACCACGGCACGGCATTGGTCGGCGAGGTGCTGGAGGTGCGTCCACTCGGGTGCGGAGTCCATACCGAGCAGGCGGGCCATCCGGCCCGTCCGGCTGGCGGCGATCGCGGTTTCGGCCGCCGTGGTCAGGGCGTCCTCCCGCTCTCCCGTGGCCAGGCGCCGGGCATGGTCCGCCGCCCAGCGGCGGTAGGTGGCCAGTGCCGCTTGCTCGGCGTGCCAGTACTCGGACCGGTCGGTGTAGGGCGTGTTCGGAATGCGCCAGGGTCGCTCGGCGGTGGCATGAGGTGTCGTCGCCGGGGCCGGCTCGGTCGCGGGGGCGGATATTGCGCCACCGGAGGTCTGTTCCGGTGCGTGCTCGGGCGACCGCTGGGGAGCATCGGCCTCGTCGGCCGCGGCTTCCTGCCGTGATTGGGCGCCAGGCTGGGGACGGTCGGCCGTGTCCGGGTGAGCCCATGGGGAGGTCTCATAGAAGCGCACCCGCATCGCCTGCCGGAAGGCAGTTTCTTCCTCGTCTGTCAGGGAGGCCCTCAAGTTGTGGGCGGGGCCGTCAAGTTGGGTGCTCAGCCAGTCGTCGAACAGGTCACCGGCCTGGTGACCGCCGGGGCGGAGAGCGTGCTGGGCCTCCTGGAGAAGCTGCTCGATGGCGTCCTTGTACGCATGGGCGACGCTGGCAGGGAGCTCCTCGGTGAGCGGTGTGACCGTCACTGACCCGATGGGGCCAGTGATCACCACCGTGCCCGTGGGGTCCGGTTCGATGGTGACGTCCGACCCGTCGTGGCCGAGCTGCTGCACGATGTCGTTGAGGAACGTGCCGCGTGAGTCGCTGAGCGTCCCGCCGAGCATCGTGTGCTGGTACCAGCGGTCCGGGTCGAACGGTCCGCTCGCACCGTGCGCTGACGCAGTGGGCACCGAGGGGCGTGCGGGAGAAGGATCTGCCGGTGTCCGCCGTGCGGGGTGTCGCCGATCTGCTAGTGGCGCGCCCCGACGGGTGTGTTCGATGGCGGTCCTCGCCACCTGCTCGGCGTGGTCCCGCATCGCGCACCCGGCTTCGTTGGGCTTGAAGCTGGGCGAGTCAAGGAAGGAGAGGAACTCCTCACTGGTGCGCGCTAGCTCACGGCACAGGCTCAGAGCCCACGGGTCGCCTCCCGTTGCAGATTCTTCAGGGGCGCTCGCGCGCTCCTGCTCCAGGGCCTCGGCCAGGGCGATCCCGGCTTCATTCATCTGGCGGGCCAGCTGGTGGCCACGGCCGCTCATCCCGTCGACGACGTTGATGTCCTGCCAGGCGGCGAAGGCCGCCAGGACAGCCTCCTCGCCTGTCACGGCAGCGACTTCGTCGGCGTACGGCGCCCCCGAGGCAACGAGGTCAGGTCCTCGGACTTTCCTGGAGGAGATGTCGTCGGGCGTTCCGGTACCGGAGCTGGCGGGCACGGCAGCGGGACCGTTCCCGGTGCCCGCTCCATCGGCCAGTGCGTCCAGAAGTCCGCGGGTGGTATCGCTCAGGTCGGCGGTCGTGATGGTGGCCGGATCGACCTCCACCCAGCCGTCGGACGTGCCACCCGCCAGGACCATGGCGTCGTGGACCGCTGCGTCGACGAGTTCGGCGCCGGGCTCGGTGACCTCGGTGTCGTGGGCTTCTGGTTCGCTCGCCTCCACAGCCCCATGCACGCCGAGCGCCTTGGTCAGCTTGCGGTGCTCGGCCGTGACCTTGTCGAGTTCGGCCTGCTGCGGGAAGGGCTTGCCGACCAGTTCTTTGGCCCGCTCGATGTTCGTCTCGATGCGGGCGATGTGCTCCTGTGCCTTGGTGTGGACGGATTCCAGGCTGTCCAGCGTGTTCTCCAGGCGGCGGATCAGCCCGACGCGGTCCTGGTTGGCGAGCCCGCTCGCGGTCAGCCGGACATCGTCGACGGGGGCTTCGCGGAAGTACAGCTGCACGTACATGCCGTCGAAGGCGCGCTGGGTGACGGCGACGACCGGGAACCCGCCCAGCTCGCCGACGACAGCGTCCTTCTGCATGCCGGTGGCGACCGAGGCGCGGGCGAGGCGTTCCAGCCGCTGGGCCAGGGCCTCGCCGGCCTCGCGGCGCTCGTCGAAGGTGCGGCCCTCGACCGTCATGGTGAAGGCATCGCCGCGGGTGTCGGTGCGCCGCTCCATGGCGGCGGCGGCCTCCTGCACGCGGGCCTTCAGGTCCTGGACGCGTCGGCGCCCCTGCTCGCCGGTGACCTGGTAGGCGAACTGCTCGTCGTGCCACATCTGCTGGTCCAGGCGCAGCTTGGCCAGGCGGCCCTCGACGCGCTCCAGCTGTTCGAGTTCGGGCTTGTCCGCGGCGACGGCGAACATGACGCCGGCGGGGATACGGCCGTCGTCGCCGTCCTCGGAGGCCTCCAGGATGCGCGAAGTGTCGTTGACGTCGAGGATGGCCTCGGCGAAAGCCTGTTTCGTGGCGACCTTCTGCCACAGGAAGGGGTCGTAGGACTTCTTGGTGACGATCGCGGTGTGGTGGATCGCCGTGTTCTGGTTGCCCTGGCGCTTGCCTCGCCCCAGGCTCTGGATGATCGGGGTGGCCTTCCACGTGGGGTCGATCTGCATCACGTGGATGACGCGCTTTTGCAGGTTACGGCCCGTGCCCAGGCCGGACCGGCTGCCGACCAGCACCGCGACCCGCCCTTCGCGGGCGTCCTTATCGAGTCGGGCCTTCTGCTGCGGGTTCTTTGCCTCCTGGTCGAAGCGGATGAGGCTGCCCGGCATGCCGCGGGCGGTCAGCGCCTCCCGCAGCGCCTCGTAGAAGACGAATTCCTTGTCGGGGCCGGGTACGCCGAGGTCACAGAAGGCGAGTTGCAGGCTGCCGCGGTTGGGTTCCTCGTTGCCGTCTTCGTCGTAGAAGACGTCGTCCTTGTGCAGTTGCCACAGCCGGAACAGCTCGTCGGCGGCGACGTCGACCTTCTGGGCTTCGGTGGTGCTCCTGTTGACCAGGCGCACGTCGAGCGAGGCCAGCCGCCCGTCGGTGGAGATCCACAGGGTGTTGTCCTCGACCAGCTTGCCCTTGCGGTTGAACTTCATGTCGGGCTGGCCGAGGCGGATGCCCATCATGCGGGTGCCGAGCGACTGCATCACCGTGCGCAGTTCCGGGGAGGCCTCGGCTTCCAGGATCCGCATCTCCCCGCCGATGATGGCCGGTTCGCCGAGCTGGAGATCTTTCTTGAGTTTGACGTCGGCGATGCTGAACAGCACGCGCTTGAGTTCGGTCTGGTTGACGTACCGGGCGTAGCGGGCGCGGGTGGAGAAGGAATTGCCGTCCGGGCTCATCTCGACCCGGTTGACAGGCTGGATGAACGTGGAGACGAACTGGTCGTCCTCCTCGATGCCCCACTCGTCGCGCAGGAGGTCGGGGGCGAGGTACTTGATGGCGGTCAGGATCTCCATCGGGGAGTTGTCCACCGGCGTGGCGGTGGCCTGGGTCACGACCCGGCCGCCGTAGTTCTTGCGCAGGTAGGACAGCTTCATGTCCATGTCCGCGGTGATCTGGTTGCCTTCGAGGGCCAGTTCGCGGATGGAGGAGATCACCCGGAGGTTCTTCAGGGTGTGGGCTTCGTCGTAGAAGATGTAGGTGGAGCCGGTCCGCTCGAACTCCACCCCGGAGTCGCCCGGCGTCTTGATCTCGTCCTCGATGCGCCCTTTCAAGGTGGCGATCTGGTTCTCGATGTCCTTGACGGTGAACTTGTCGCCGCCGTCCGCGTTGTCGAGGTGCGCCTCCAGGCGCTTGACCTCCTGGCTGATGTAGTCCAGGCGGGCCACTTTGGACATCGGGATCTTCTTAAACGCAGTGTGGCTGATGATGACCGCGTCCCAGTTGCCGGTCGACCAACGGGCGACGAACTGGTGACGGCGCTCCCCGGTCAGGTCGGAGGAGTCCGCGACCAGGATCCGGGCCCGGGGGTAGGCCTGGAGGAACTCGCGCTGGAACTGGCCCAGGACACCCTTGGGGACGGCGTAGACCGGCTTCTTGGCCAGGCCGAGGCGGGTCAGCTCCATCCCGCCGACGATCATTTCGAGGGTCTTGCCCGCGCCGGTGCCGTGGTAGAGCCCGACGCCGGTCTTGGTGGCGCGGATCCGGGCGACCGCGGCCTTCTGATGGGGATGCAGGGTGTAGGCCTTGGACAGGCCGGGGGCGGTGATCTGCACGCCGGTGTAGTTCGGGGGGACGATCGCGTTGTAGCGGTGGTTGTAGTAGCGCAGCAGGGTTTCGGCCCGGTCCGGGTCCTCCCAGAGCCACATCCGGAAGCGGTCGTCCAGCTGCCTGGACTTGGCCAGAGCGAACGCCGTCGCCTTCGTATCGGTCACCGTCGGCCCGTCTGGGGGCAGCTTCTTGGTGACCAGGATTTCCTGGTTGTTGAGCAGGTTGCTGGCCAGGGCCTGCGCCGAGCGAGCCTGGGTGCCCCAGACGGTGCGGGCCAGCAGACTGGCGGTGTCGCCGCCCTTGACGCTCCAGCGGGCGCCTAGATTGCTGACCTTGACGTCGTCGTCTTCGAGGATCTCGCGCAAGAACTGCTGCACGTACTTGGCGGAGACCCAGGCGGCGCCGAGCCGGCTTTCGATCTCGGCGGGCTGCAGGTCCCTGGGGATGACCTCGCTCAACGCTTCGACGTTGACGGCGTACTTGGGGTCCTTGGCTGCGGCCTGCTCGGCTGCCGCGAGCTTGCGGCGGACGTTGCCCGACAGGTACTCCATGCGGCGGACCAGCCCGCCGTCCGGATCGTCGTACACGAGGGTGCCCAGCGCCTCGCGTGCCGCCTGTTCGCTGTCCAGGCCGAGCAGGGCGGCCACCGTGTCGAGGCGGATCTCGTTGTGCTGGTCCCAGCAGATCAGCGCGGCGTCCTCGGGGCTGTCCGCGCGCTTGAGCGGCTCGGGCGGGGCGACGACCCGCTTGGCGAACAGGTCGGCCTTCTTCGCCGTCTGCGTGTCCTCGTCGAAGTTCTCCAGTGCGAAGACGTACGGGGCGAAGGGATCGTTGCGGAACCCACCCATGCGCGGGTAGGTCCGGCGCTCGCTCGCTTCCTCGGCGGGTGTCCCGTCGGCGGAGGGGCGGTTGTTGACCTTGAAGCGGTTGATCGGACCGAACCGGGTCACGTACGCGTCGTAGCGGCGGTTGAGTTCGGCCCTCAGCTGCGTCATGCGGGGGGTGGTGAGGTGGTTCTCCGACTCCTCATCCAGCAGGGCCACCGCGATGTCGCGCAGGCCGATCAGCTCGCGCAGTTCCCGGACCTGTGTCTTGGCGGGTACGTGCGGGACGGGGCGGCCGTTGCGGATCTCGGTGAAGGTGCCTTCGGGACCGAGCTCCAGCAGCCCGTCGTATTTCTCCAGCGTCCCGTGGAAGACCATGCGCTCGGTGAACGTACGGCCCGCGTCTTGGGCCTGCTGTGCGACTTGGTCCAGGGCTGTGCGGAGTGCGGCTTCGGCTTGCGGATTACCCTCAACAACAAGCTTGGGGCCGTATCGGACGATGTCGGCCTTCGGTGTGCCGAGCACCATCTCTGGGTGCTGGACGAAGTAGTTGTTGATCTCGATGGGCTGCGGGGCGACGCCTGTTCGTGCTCCTGGCAGGACCGTCGGCTCTACCGTCAGCCAGTCGGCTCCGGCGGGGGTCTCGCCTTCTCCGCGGCGCCGGAAGATGAGGAGATCCATCACCACGTTTGTGCCGGCAGCATCCTGGTGGGAGTTGCTGGGTAGCCGGACGGCGCCGAGGAGGTCAGCGACTGCGGCCATCTGTTCGCGGGCTTCGCGCGCCTCGTCGGTGCCGTCGAGGGTGTAGCGGGAGGTGATCAGGACGACGATGCCGCCGGGCCGGGTGTACTCAAGGCTCTTGAGGATGAAGTGGTTGTGGATCGAGTGGCGCCGGCCGGGGTTGTACTTGGGGTCGCGGAGCTTGTACTTGCCGAACGGCACGTTGCCGACTGCGACATCGAAGTCCTCTTCCGGTGGCCGGGTGTCGGCGAAGGACTCGGTGAGGATCTGCGCGTTCGGATAGAGGGCCTGTGCGACGGCCGCGGTGATGGGGTCGACCTCGACGCCGACGATCTCGGCGTCGGCAGGGGCATCGGCAAGGAAGCGCCCGGCGCCCACGCCGGGTTCCAGCACCCGCAGTTGCCCTCCGGCCGGTACGCCGAACTGCTGCAGGGCCTGCCAGACGACGCGGGCGTAGGCCGGATCGGTGTAGTGGGCGTTCAGGGTCGAGGAGCGGGCCTTGGCGTATTCGTCCTCCGACAGGATGTCCCGCAGATGGGCGCGTTCGGCTGCGAAGGTGGCGGCGAACTTCTTCCGTTCGTCGAACAGGTACGGTGTGGCGCCCCAGCCCGTCCACTGCTGGAGCACCTGCCGCTCGGCCTCGGTGGCCGGCCGGTTCTCCGCCCGCAGGCGGAGAACGACGTGCACGGCCGCGATGTTCGCCGCGACCCGCTCCCGCTCCGTACGCGGCCCAGGCTGCGCTACTCCTGATCCGGCTCCATGTCCAGGAGCACCCTCTCCCGCAGCACTTCGCCCTCCGCCGTCAAACGGGAGGTGTTCAGGCGCTGCAGGCGCTGCAGGTATCCCTCCCCGTCCGGCTCCTGACCCGCCAGTTCCCGGGCTCGCGTCTCGATCTCCGTCGAGATCTCCTCCCCGAGTGCTGTGAAGAACTCCTCCGGGTTTTCCAGCTCCCCGAACGCCTGGGGCTTGTGCTCCTTCCAGTGCGTCATCGCCTGCTCGCCGTACCGGTTCATGGTCGAACTCTCCTGCCTGCTCAGCACTGTTGGACCTGGTGGACGGGGCCGGGTGCCCTGTCTCATCCTCTCCCGCCAACGGATCATCCGGGCGTGCTGGGGATCGGCCCGGCCCTCGAAGCGCCTGGGCGTCGAAGTCCAGGCCGGGCAGGAAGCCGTCGGCGTTGTTGGTCGGATGGTCGTCGGCGGGCGGCTGCGGTGTACTCAACGCCTGCTCCCAGGGTGCGAAAGGCAGATGCGTGGACGGGGGCCCAGAGCCGCGGGGTGCGTGCGGCTGGCGGGCCGGTGGCTAGGAGGGGGACGTCGGCACGGCGATGCCGCGGACGGGGTTGGTGCCGTCCGGGAACGCGGCGGCGGGTGGGCGTGTCAACTCGTGGAGAACGACCCGGTCGGCTTCGTAACCGACAGAGACGATCCGGTGGGACCGTTGTTCCTCGGTCTCGCCGTCGGCGGGCGTTCCGGCGAGGACCATCGCGTCGCGCAGTTCCCCGGCCTGCCGCTCGGCCGCGATCCCGAGTTGGGTGAAGTAGGCCAGGGGATCCGGCAGCGTCCCGTACCGGTGTGACAGGTGCTCTCGCCAGTGGGTGAAGGCGGCGCGCCCGTACCTGTTCATGATCATGATGGGCTCCTGTGTGGTGTCGTCATGTCCTGCCGTCCTCGTCGTCTTCCGGCGGCTCCGCGTGGCTCGGTCCGGGGGGATTGCCGTCGGTCTCGCGGTTTCCGGCGGCCAGGAGGAGGGCCAGGTATTCGGCATCGCCGCTCCAGACGGCATCGCGGTGGCGGGCCTTGTGCTGGCCGTTGCGGCAGGAGCCGAGCCAGAACCGGCCCAGGCGCTCCAGGGCGCGGGCCAGGGCGTCCTGCCACAGGTAGGGCGCCGAGCCGCCGTCCTCCCCGCTCGCGTACGCCGACTCGTGCGAGGTCCACAGGGCAGTGAGTTCCTCGACGACTGCGCCGTGTTTCCACCAGCACTGGCGCGGCAATTGATCGGTGGTCATCTCGTAGCGGTCGGCCGCCCAGATCACCCAGGACACGAACTGCGGCCAGAGCACGGCGTGTTGCTCGGCGGCGAGTTCGTGCCACCGCACCGGCTCGCCGGCCGGGCGCTCCCGCTCGCCGTCCGTGTCCCCACCGCCGGAGGTACCGGTGGCCGACAGCTGCTCCTCCAGCAACTTCACGCGCTCGCTGAGCAGGACCTGCTCTGCGTTGATGTTGGTGAGTTCGGCGAAGATGTCCTCGAAGCCGCTAGCCATGGCCGCCCGCCTTCCCCAGGCGGACGCGGTCCTCGACCATCTCGTGCGCCCGGCGGGTGGCGTCCTTGATCTCCGCCGCCCGCGGCCCCTCGTGGGCCCGGACGAACGTCACGAGGGTGGCGGGGGTGCGGCGGTGGAACACCATCCCGCCGCGTTCCGGGATCATCCGGATCGTGGCCGGCTCGACGACCGCTCGGCGACGGACCGATGTGGACACCGAGACCCGGTCCCCGTCGTCGGAGACGGTCTCCACGTCCTCGTCGAATTCACCCGCGAGAGAGCTGTAGGACTTCAGCTCCTCGGGATCCGAGATACCGCCCAGGAAAACCTTCACAGTGCCGCTGGCGAACATTTTCCGGACCCCCAGGGCGCCCCAGCGCTCCTCGGCCTGGGCATAGCCCTGCAGCACGGCCATGATGAAAATGTTCTGCGACCCGCTGACGCTCATCAGGCTCGGTATTTCCGGCAGCGGCGCGACGTTGGCCAGCTCGTCCAGGAAACAGCCGAGCGGAATCGGAAGACGGCCGTTGGGACTGCGGGCGGCAACCCTCTTGGCAGTGTCGAACATCGCTTTGGCGAAAGCCGCGTTCAGCGGGGCCAAGGCGCTTCCTTCCTCGTCCTCACCGATCAGGAACAGGGTTCCGGACCGCCGGAGGTAGGTCTCGATGTCGAAGACCTCCACGTCCCCCTGGGGAGCGAAGATCTCGGCGACCTTCTCGTCATAGAGCGCGATGAAACTCTGCTCCGCGGTCCTCCAGGTGGCGGAACGTTCCTCCTCGGCCGCCGCGTGCTGACCGGCCAGCGCGGCGGCGAGGAGGTGCTTGCCCTTCGCCGCCAGCAGGTCGACCGCCTCGCGGTTGTCCGGGTCCGTCGCCCAGGCCAGCACGTCGAGAACCGGACGCTTGTGCAGGGCTGCGGCATGCAGCCAGCAGGTAATAAGGGTTTTCGCGTTGAGCGCGAAATAACCGCCATTCTTTGTCCCTTCTTCACTTTTGGTGGTTGCCGCGAGGGTCTCGGCCCGCTTTCGCGCGACCTGGTACTCCTCGCATCCTGCGGTCAAGGGCCAGCGCAGCTGATTCGGCCAGCCGGACAGTCCCGTGGGGTCCAGAACCCAGACGGGACCGTGTTCTTGCCGCAGAAGTGCCGTGTTGTAGAGGACGTCGGTCTTGCTGCTGGTGGCGAGGACCGTTCCACGGAATTCGAGGATCTCCGGGAGGATGATCTGGGAGGTCTTTCCCTCACGCGGCGGGGCGACCAGGATCATCGATTCCTCGATCGTGATCCACAGAGGGATGTCCGTGGGGTCGGCGCTTCCGATGTAGACGGCGACATCGCGGATGTTGATGGCCTTCGGGTTCTGTTCGGCGAGCGTGGGACGCAGGGACCCGGCGCGGGACAGGGCCTGCGGCTCGCCCATGGCCTTCTCCAACTGGGCCCGGGTGGCCATCCCGTCGGCGCCGTCGGCACCCCGGCGCTTCCACCACCAGTACGTCTTCCACGTGCCCCACCCGGCCGCGGCGAGCAGCACGAGGAAGGTGGGCCAGAACACGAAGGGACCGGCCACACCCGCATTCCGCGGCCAGGCCGCCGCGGGGTCCCCGGGGTGCCGGACGACCGCGGTGACCGCCTTGCCCGCCGAGTCCCAGGTGATGGACGCGGGCCGTCCGTGAGCCAGGGCTCCGGACACCAGCGCGGTCAGCCACAGCAGTGCGGTGAGCACGAACGCCGCGATCAGCGGGATGATCCACACTGTGTCGCGCCCGAGGCGCAGGCGTGCCGCGGTCTTCGGGGTGGCGGCTTTCGGCATCATGCCGCAGCCCCCTTGTGGAGGGGGATAATCGGGGCCGAGGCGTGGCCGTGGCGGTCTGCGGACTCGCGCGGGCCCTCGGACATCCTGCGGTTGGTATCCGTGAGACGAATCTCCAACTTTGTCCGTATATGTTCCACGAGGTTGATTCGCGAGCCTACCTGCCAGATAGCCCGTCCGGGCGCGCACACGTTGGACCCGTCCGCCAGCGCCTTACGCGCCCAGTCAGGAAGCCCCAGGTAGTCGGCGGTGGTCTCGGCCTCGTCCCGGTCCATGTGGTACAGAACCCGGGTTGCCGTCAATTTCAGGATGGCCGCCGCTTCCGGCGCCTGCTCCAGCAGCAGGTCCCCGAGGTGGTGCAGTACCGCCCAGAAGGACAGTCCCAGGCGTCGGCCGTAGCGGACCAGCTCCTCGAAGAGCCGCGCGACCGGCCGGTGGGAGAGGATGTGCCAGGCCTCCTCGACGATCAGAGTCCTTTTGATCCGGTCGTCCGGCTTGATCCATCCGAACCTCAGCCAGGGCCCGATGACCGCCATCAGCAGGGGCATGGCCTCGCCCTCGCGGGGCAGCTTCGTCAGATCGAAGATGATCAACCGGGCGTCGAGGTCGATCCCTTCGGTCGTCGGCCCGTCGAACATGCCCGCCAGGTCCCGGCTGGGGTTGCACAACGAGTCCAGGGCCAGGGCTGCCGGCTGGCCCCACTCCGTCAACTCCTCAGGTGTGACCGGCTGTTGCCCGAGGAGGGTCGACTGCGGGGCGGTGAGCGCGTCCAGGACATCGGAGAGGATCGCCACGCGCTGCTGCGCGCGGGCGGCGGCAGTCGCCGTTTTGTGGGCCTCGGCCAGGGCGAACTTGGTCTGCGAGGTGAGCGTGCCGGTGAGGATCTCCATCATGGACACGAGCACCTTGAACTGGTGCTCGGCAGGGATGCGGCCGTCGAGCGGGTTGATCCGCACCCCTTCGCCGCCGTCCCCCGCGCCGTAGACGAGCCGGATGGGCGTGATGCCCAACTGCCGGGCGATGCCGTCCCATTCGCCCGCGCCGTCCTCGCCCTGCGCGTCCAGGATCGCGAAATTCCGGTCCTTGAAGCGCAGTTGGCGCAGGACGTAGGTCTTCTCCAGCGCGGACTTGCCGTATCCGCTCTTTCCCAGGATCAGTGCGTGCCCGCTGGCGAGCCGGACACGGGCCTGCGGGTTATACAGGACGAAGGGGTCGTAGATGTAGGCCTTGCCGCTGTAGGCCTCCCGGCCGATGATCACGCCGCGGGGGTCAATGCTGGCCGCGCCGACCGCCGGGTAGAGACCGCAGGCGTGGCTGGTGGTCGAGCGGACGGCCCGTCGCCGGGTCTGCGTCTGGCGCCGCAGCATCTCCAGCATCGCTACCGCCCTTCCTTCAGCAGTCCGGCGGTGAAGGGCAGGGTGTTGGCGAAGGCCCGGTGGTGCTCGGCATCGCACCACTCCATGCGCAGTCCGGCGCGGGTGGCGCCGGCGCGGACCATGTCGGCATCCCGGCGCAGGGCGTCGAGCGTGGGCGAGGTGACGGTGATCCAGGCCGTGAGCCGCGCGCCCGCCGCGCCGTCGGCGATATCCCGCATGGTGCGTATCGAGGCGCTCTGGGCCTTCTGCTCCCGCGGGTCCTCGATGCGCCCGGCCTTCTTGTCCGCCTGGCCCAGCTCGTTCGTGGCGTCCGCCATCGCCTCGGTGATCGCCTGGTCCGTGCTGACGAGGTCCATGACCACGGACACCGACAGGATGATGTCCTGGACGTAGAGCAGAACGGGCGCAAGGAAGTTGATGCCGACCGGGAGGACGGGAAGTTCCTTCACCCAGGCGGTCATCGAGTACCAGTTGTCCTCGGCGGTCTCCCAACTGCGGGAGGCCATGTACTTCTTGTTGCGGGCATCGAGTACGGCGGGCCAGCACGTGACCCGGTCCATCCCGGCGGTGTCGTCGATCCAGTGACTGGGGTCGTAGGAGTGGTGCAGGTAGGAGGCCAGGCCGGCTTCGTCGAGGTTGCGGACGTGGCGCAGCTGTCCGCGGCCCAGCGTCCGGATGAAGCTCTCGATCTCCTGCCCGAGCGTGATCGCGTAGCCCTCGTGGAGGGTGGTGTAGCGGCGGGCCTCGGCGACCAGGTCGGGGGTGTAGGGGATGCCCACCACAAGCAGCAGTCGGCGGTCCTCCGCGGTGACGGCGACGCGCTGGATCAGCTCGTCGTAGGACTGCTGCAGCGCCGGCGGGCTGTTCTTGTCCCGGCGCTCGGCGGCGTCCCGGGCGTGGGCGTTGGGGTCGGTGGGGATGACCCTGCTGATCCACTGAAGGCGGCGGATCCGCCCGCCGCTGTCGGCCGTGGTCTTCAGCAGGTGCTCATAAGCCCGGATCAGGGACTCTTTGTCGGCGGTGTCGAGGCTGCCGAAGTCGCGCTGGCCCTCGACCTCGACGGCGGCCGTGAACATCAGCTCGTCCGGCTGCAGCACGATCGCGATCTCGCCGAACGCGGTGCGGGCCGTGATCCACTGCATGTTCCGGGGAATGCCGGCCGGTACGTCGATGGGGACGCGGCGGCCGTCGGCGTACCGGCCGGCGTACGGCGCCCTGGACTTGTACAGCAGCGAGCCGTCGCGCAGCAGCTTCTTGTAAGTCCGGTTGATCTCGAACCACCGGACGTAGGTGCGCCCCTTGTACGGCGCCAGAGTGGCCCAGGCACAGGTTCCCGCGATCAGCACGAAGCCGACGATCTTCAGCAGGATGCCGCCGAGGATCCCGGCAGCGAGGAGTCCGCCGACGAAGCCCGCTCCCAAGACGAGCTGCTCATCGGCTTCGAGCTTGCGGCCGAGCAGGCCTCGCGGCCTCGGCCGCGGATAGGTGAAGGTACGAGCCACAACTACTCCTGGGCGTGCGACGGGACGGGCATCAGCGCATCTCCTCGTACGGCGGGGGCGGTTCCGGCTCGTCCGGGGGCTCCGTCGGCCAGGACTGCGGGCCTTCCTCATCCACCGACCCCCCACCGGCCGTCACGCTGTCCAGGGCTGCGGCATCGGGAGCGCTTCCGGGAGCCCCGCCGGAGGTGTGACCGCCCCCGCTGTCGGAGTCGGCGCCCGCCGACGAAGCACCCGAGGAACCATCGGAGTCGAGACCGGCGGTTGCCCCGTCGACACCGCGCTCCACTGCGGCTTCGGCCTCGTCCTTGGTCTCGTCGACCCCCTCCTTCGCGGCCACGGCCGCCGCACCCACACCGGTCGCAGCAGCTGTGCCCTCGGCCGCCCCCGCCTCGGCGGCCTCCTCGCCGCCTCCACCGCTCAGGGCATCGCCGGCCGCAGCCTCGGCCTCCCCGCCGTCGCCGTCGCCGCCGGATCCGCCGCCGTCACCACCGCCGCCGCCCATGCGCGACTTGAGTTCTCCGTAGGAGTCGCCCACCTGGCTGCCAACGTTCTTGGCCCGGCCCTTGAGGTCGTCGCGGGCCGCGTACATGTCGCGCACCTCGTCCCCGAAAGCAGGCAAGAACTTCGAGAGCTGGAAGGGCATGTAGAGGGCGAGGAACAGCAGCGCGAGCGCGGTGAAGACCGTGGCGAAGGACTGCGCCAGGCTGGGATTCGGGGAGTCGGAGGCGAGCGTGCCCGTGGCGAGCGCGAGGACGGTGAAGGTGACGTACTTCGAGGCGATGATCGCGGCCATCACGCCGCACCAGCGTTTGGTGTGCCCCCACAGGTCACGGTCGACCAGTCCGCTGAACACGGTCGGTCCGAAGACCAATCCCGACAGGATCAGCGCGTTGCGGACGATGAGCTCCAGCCACACGCCGGCCACGGCCGACAGCAGCGCCAGGGAGAAGAAGATCACGATGATCGCGCCGCCGGGGATCTGCATCAGCGCGAGCATCGCCGTCGTGACGGTGACGACCATGTCGGCGGCGTCTCCCGCCACCGGCTTGAGCATCGCCTCCGCGGCCTCGTCGAAGACTCGCACGGTGTAGGCGACCGCCAGCGGCGCGAAGGCGGAGACCAGTACCGACATGAGGAGGAAACCGATCGACTCCCCGAGCGCCTGGAGCGGCGGAACTCCCTGAATCGCCCTCTTGGCCACGGCGACCAGCCACAGGATCACGGTGAGCACCGTGGAGGCGGCGAAGGCCATGGTGTAGGTGCGGAGGAATCCGGGGTCTTGCCAGTCGATCCGCGTGGTCGAGCCCAAGGCCTTCATCATCTGGGTGAAGATGCTGGTCACGGCGTTGTTGAAGAATTGGGCGATGTACCCCATGGGGTCGCTCGCGAAGTCGATCGCCTGGTTCGTCTTCTCGACGACGTTGCAGACCTTGTCCGCGAATGGGATGTTCTTGCAGGACCAGTCGGAGAAGTCGTTCGCCTGGGCCTGGCCCGGGGCGAGCATGATGCTGAGGGTGGCGGTCAGGCCGGTGATCCAGACGAGCCGGGTCCGCACCCGCTGCTGGGCTTCAGCCGACATACGGGGGTGCATTGAACTCCCGATCTGCCGTGCGGAACTCGTCGACGCTGGTGGGGCTGTCGCTTCCGGCGTCCAAGGGGGTCGGACCGTTGACGGACGTGATCGCGGACAGCTTCCAGTCACCGGACTGCCACTGCAGCGTCAGCGTGTACGTGGTCCACGACGCGGAGACGGGCATCGGAGCGTTGTTGTCCGTGACGCCGACGAGGCCGGTCATCCACACCTCGACGGTGGCCACCTGATCGGTGTACGTGGTGACCCGGGTGCCCATCGCCGCACCGCGTGCGACTAGTTCGTCCTCGCTGCCGCTGGTGAGGCCCAGGGATGTGAGGACCTGCTGCATCCCGGTGTCGTCGTTGCGGATCTGCCGGTCCAGCGCCTGGCTGGTCATCATCGCGGTGAGGGTCTGGTGGCGGACCTTCTCATCGGTGAAATACGCGGCGGACGACCGGGCCAACTGGTAGTTCACCGCGGCCTGCACGGCACCGGCCTGGTTGTGGGAATAGCCCACCGGGACACCGCTGACCAGCTTCTTGGCTGTGCTCTTGGTGTCTCCTCCAGTGCCGTTCTGCTTCGCCGGGGCGGTCTGACTCTGGCCGTCCGACGAGCTGTCGGAATCGGATCCGCTGCTGCCGCCGGACAGACTTATGAACACGGCGAGGACAAGCACCGCGAGGAAGATCACTCCGGTGACGGCCATCCCCCGCCACCAGGGCTTCCCTCCGGTCGCATCCGTCGGCGTCTCGTCGACCAGAACTCGGGTGCCCTTCCGCGGGGCGCTCTGGCGGGCCATCTCAGATGCCCATCCCGTACACGATGGTGAAGATCGTCCCTATCGAGGCGACGACGAAGGCTCCGACCAGGCTCCCGGCGATCTCTTTCTTGCCCTTGCTGACCTGGGCTACGTCGTGCTGGCCCTCGCCGACCTTGAGGTGTACTGCGCCGAGGATCGCGCGCCCCAGCAGGACGAGAACGACGCCGGCCATCAGGGCTTGGATCACGGTTCGCCCCGTGGTGCCCAGCTGCCCGAACGGGCCCCAGTCCGGGGACAGCCCGTTTACGAGGGTGCCGATGTCACCGCTCGCTGCGAGATCCACCAGATGTTGTGAAACGGGCATCCCCCGACTCCCTTCCACCCTCGTCGCGGAGGTCGACCCGGAACCGGGCCGTGACGGTGAAAGGTACATACATGCAAACTTGACAACAAGCGTTTACAGTTTGAGAGACCCGATCGCGAGGCGCCCGGAATGACAGGGAGCGCGCATCCCCTTCCTGTCGTTCGACCCGAATCGACGGCCTCCACCCTGACCTGAACGGGTCCGGAGCGAGCTCGCGTAGTTGCAGCTCAAATACGCTTTTCTGCTATCCATCGGACGCGCTTTGAGGTGCAGGGGCGCCGCCTCTGTCATCTCGGCAGCCGTGCGACGATCGGCGGCCCATCGATGCCCTTCACTGGACGGACCACCCTCGGATGCCCATGTGGAGCCAGCGGAATGGGTGGTCGTTCCGTCACCCTTGCTGTTCAGTGACCTTCTGTCATCTACATATGTTTATTGACTGAGGTGGGGATGAACGGGCTCGGCAAGGCCGCCATAGGCGTCACCGCGGCAGGTGTCTCGGTGCTCTCTCTCTGCGTGCTCGCGGTCAGCGGTGCCACGACCCAGGCCAACGCCAACACCTGCCAGAGCGGCCTTCAGTCAGTCGGCGACGGGGAAAGCGGAGCCGGCGCGGGAGGCGAGGAACCGGAGTTCGACGGCGAACAGGACGCAGGCGCCGCCCAGGTGACGGTTCCGCTGCATCCCGAAGGCGCACAGAACAGTGCCAAGTGGACTCCTCGGCAGGTGCGCAACGCCGGCACCATCACCAACGTGGCCCGTACCCGGCACCTTTCGCCTCGTGCCGCGGTCATCGCCGTGGCTGTTGCCATGCAGGAAAGCACCCTCAACAACCTGCATCACGGCCACTCGGACAGCGTGGGGCTCTTCCAGCAACGGCCCTCCCAAGGCTGGGGCTCCATCAGTGAACTCACCGACCCGGTCTACGCATCCGGGCAGTTCTACGACCACCTCGTCGAGATCGACAACTGGCAGCAGAAGGCCCTCACCAAGGTCGCCGCGAGTATCCAGCGACCCGCCGATAAGTACCGCAACGAGTACGCCAAGTGGGAGTCCGCAGCCGGCTCGCTCGTCGCCAAAACCTGGGGGGATCATGCCGTCACCTCGATCAGCACGGGCTGTGACGACCCAGCCGCCACCGGCGGCAAGGACCCCAAGGCAACGTTCAAGGTCAAGAACCCCCGGACCGCCGCACAGGCGATCGCGAGCGCCCGGAACGAAGCGGGCAAGACCGGCTGGTACCGGATGTGCGACAACTTCGTAGCCCAGGCCTACGGTTGGGGCTCGTCCGGGTCCGCAACAGCCAACATGCACTGGTACCGGCTCGTCGACGCCGGACTCGCGCACCCGGGCGACATGTCACCGCCCCCCGGAGCGCTGCTGTTCTACGACACCGGCAGCGCGGCGGGACACGTCGCCCTCTACCTGGGCAACGACCAGGTGGCCAGCAACGACGTAGGGGACGACTACCCACTCCAAGGCAAGATCGCCATCGTCTCGCGGAAAGAGCTCACAGACGGCGCATGGCGTCTGCGGTATCGCGGATGGGCCGAACCGAGCTTCCCGAGCGCCGGCGGAATCAGCACCATTCCCCTCCTCCCGGACAAGCAGGTGGACCAGCAGTGAGCGACGCCTCTCCAGACGCGGTGCAGATTCGGATTACACCCGACGGGATCTGCTTCATTGACGAGGAGTACTTCACGCCGCCGCCAGGCGTCCCGCTCAACGACGCTGTCCTGGCACACCTCCAACTGGAGGCTGCGGCACTGGAAATGCCGGTCCGCGCAGTGATCCAGGACGAGCAAGCGCAGTACACGACCGCGATCCAGATCAACACCGACGGCACCAGCCACCCCTTGGACCGCAACGCTCCGGTCACCGCAGCACCAAGCCTGCCGCAGGCAGCGGCTTCGCCGACGCATCTGTCGCCCCCGCAGTCCCACGCCGTGGACCCCGTGCCGCCCGACCGGCCATACGAACCACTGCCCGAGCCCTACCGCGGACGGCTCGCCACCATCTGCGCCACCGCCAACCACAACCTCTTCGCCGAAGCCGGCCGCGCCGCCGATCAACTACTCGCAGAGCTGTCCGCCCAATTCGGCCCGAACCACCTCTACACCCTGGCGGTCGGCCTCGTACGCGCTGACATCGCCTGGCTCAGCCACGACTTCCAATACGGCCTGAAGAGTTGGGTCTTCATGGCTCGGGCGTGGCACCTCCACCTCGGGCCCCAGCACAGCACCACCGTTCGCGCCGTCGGCAACGCACTCGGCTGCTGGCGTCGACTTCAACCCACCGAAGCAGCCGAATCAGCCCCCTACATGGTCACGTTTCTCCACGACGTCGAATTCCCAGACGGCGAGGAGGCGGTGCGGACCATCAACCGGCGGGCGCGAAGAATCGCCCTGGCCAAGTAGCCGACAAATAGGGATACTTGACCCATGGATCCCATCCGTCGCGGCCGTGCCGTCCTCTTCTTCCTGCCGTACCTCCTTGTCGTCTCCGGAGCCCTTGCCGCGTCAAAGGCCGCTGGCGCGCCCGGAGGTACCGGCGCTGCCTTCGGGGCTCTGGGAGTGGCCGCTATCGGTGCGTTCTGGGCTTGGCGACGCGGCCGGCGAAGCGGCTTCTGACGGCTCACGCCGAAACGACCGTCATGCCCTTGCGTGGGCCAACAGGCACGCACACGGCTGATGTACGTCAGACGATGAACTCGCAGATCATCCGCGCATTTTCAGCGAGTTCGAGCATTTCCTCGATCTCGTTCGCCTCCACAACCGGATACCCATAGATCCAGGGGCCAGCGCCGCCACCGCGTGGGAGGTAGCCGTTGTACGACACGCGCCGTACGCGAACGAGACGGTCGTTCCGCTGTTGTCTCCAGAGGCTGCGGACGTGAGATCACCATCGTGCGGTGGGCCGAAGGGATCCGGCGGCCACCGCGCGTCGGGCCAGATCACCAGGCTGACTGTGCTGGTGCATTTGCCGAGTCCTGCGCAGTACTGAAGGAGTAAGCGGATCCTGCGGGCGCCCGCCAAAGAGACGCGTCAGCGTCGGCTACGCGGCGGGACGTCCTGGCCGGGCCAGGGTCAGGAGTTGCTCGGCGGCCTGCTCCCATGTCGTGTCGGCGTCGCTGCTGCCTGCGGCTGCCTCCAACTCGGCCACGATGGCGGCGCCTTGGGGGTAGTGGCCGAGGGTCAGGTCCAGCCAGACCAGGCTCAGCCGTTCGTCGGCAATGGGGTCGCGGGCCCCCACTACGGTGTAGGCCGCCCATGCGGCTCGCATGACACCGGCGTCGCGGGCGGGCAGGACGCCGCCGACGGCACGCAATCGGGCACCGGCCTTCTGTACAGCGGCCAACGAGGCCGCGTCAGCCAGTGCCGACGAATTCACTGCGGTTGTCATGAGGTCGATTTCTGCCAGCTCGTGCCACAGGGCCCACCGTGTACGGATCGACTCGCCGGCATCTGGTGACGCGGGACCTTCAATACATCCGTGGGCAAGGAAGAGGTGGGAGGTTTCTGTGCTGGCGCCACGAGCGGTGGCGACGCTGCCGAGTGGGTACAGCCAGGTGGCCGTTAGGCCGGTTTCTTCGGCGAGTTCACGGCGCGCGGCGTCGGCGGGCGCCTCGCGGTCGTCGACTAGGCCACCAGGTTAACTCGACCGTGCGCCGGAGATGCCGGCCCAGTAGTACACCGTCCGGCCCGGAAAGGATGATGCCGACGCCGAGTGCCGCGTGTGCTATGGGGGGTCGGGTGGTGCGCGGGCGGGACGTGACGCGTACGGGGCGGCGGACCTGGAAGAGCCGGTAGGAGGCGTGGTTGTCCTCTTCCGGGGCGTCGAGGATGGTGATGGTCTCCACCCTCAGCCCGTTCTGGACCAGCAGGTCCTCCCACAGTTCGGGCGTGAGGACCCACATCTGGACGGTCAGTTCCGGGCCGTCGGCCAGACGCAAGGTTTCTGGCCGCGGGACGAGCGCGGTGGAGGGGCCATCGCCGTGGGAGTTGGTGTGCAGGACGGTGAAGCACAGCCTGCCGCCAGGTTTGAGCGCCGCGCTCAGGGCGGGCAGCAGCCGGTGCGGGTCGATGTAGGGAACGGAGTGGACGGAGTAGACCACGTCGTACGGGGCTGCGGCGTGCAGGTGCTCGACGGCGTCCGCGAGCACCACGTTCAGACCAGGCAGCGCGTCGTAACGGGCGTGGGCGCGTTCGATCTGCGTGGGTGAGGAATCGACGGCGTCCACGAGTGCGCCGTGGTCGCGGGCGAGGTGGGCGGCGTGCCGGGCAGGCCCGCACCCGAGGTCCAGCACCCGCCGGCCTTCGAGGTCACCGAGGATCGCGGTACCCGGCCCGGTGCCTCCGGGGCCCCAGTCGATCTGCACCACCTCCGCCAGTGGTGTACCGCGCTGGAGATGGTGGCGGCCGTAGGCGGTCCACGTCTCGGTGTTGGTCTCCTCGGGCGTCATCGCGTCGTCCTCCCCGTCAGCTTCGACCAGACGAAGCCCGGCTGCAGCTGCCCGGCGTCTGGCTCACGTCGTTCGGTCGTCATCACAGTTCCTTCGGGAAGGGGAAATCCGAGATGGGTGCGAAAGCGGGTGCCGCTCCGCCGCATGACGGGGCGGCACCCGGGCGGTCAGCGGTCTTGTGACAGGGCGAGAAGCCGCGCGAAGGTTCCGCCGCCAGCGGCGAGGTTCTCGTAGGTGCCGTGCTCGGTGATCCGGCCCTCCTCCATCACGACGATCTCGTCAGCGATCTTGGTGTTCTCCAGCCGGTGCGTCACCACGATCGTGATGCGGTCCGCCGCCATGGCTTTGAGCGTCTCGAACGCCCGGTGCTCGCCTTCCGGGTCGACCTGGGAGGTCGGCTCGTCCATGATCAGCAGCTCCGGGAGCCGGTGCAGACCTCGGGCGCACGCGACCCGCTGCCACTGTCCGCCGGACAGTTCCACCCCGCTGAAGATCTCCCGCGCCAGCAGGGTGTCGAGCTGGTCGGGCAGGTCCTCGACCGCCTCGCGCAGTCCGACGGCCTCGATCGCCTCCCACACCGGCACGTCGCCGCCGGGACGGGGCTGGCCGAGGTTGACGTTCTCCCGCAGCCGTAGCGGCCACTGCGCGAAGACCTGTGGGACCAGGCCGGTTAGCGCCCACACGATGTCCGGGTCCACTTTGGCGAGGTCGGTTCCGTTCCAGGTCACCGTGCCCTTGTCGGCCAGGAGGATCCCGGCGAGCAGGCGGGTCAGGGTGGTCTTGCCGGAGCCGTTGACTCCGACCAGCGCCAGGATCTGCCCGCGCCGCAGGGTCAGCGATACCCCGTCGACGGCCGGCTTGTCCTTGCCCGGGTAGCGGTACACCGCCTCCTGCACACGGACCTCGTCGATTGGCGCCTGAACGGTCAACTCGCCGCGGTGTGGGGCCTTTTCCTGGGCTTCATCGAGGAAGGTAGTCATGTCGCCGAGGTAGAGGCTGGTGTGGAAGACCGCGGCGGCGCTGCGGACCAGCTGGGTCAGCGCGCCCAGGGTTGTCCGCACGGCGAAGACCGCGGTCGCGGCGATCGCCACCGCGATCTGGCTGGTGGCCGCCAGCCAGTACAGTGCCGCCCAGGTGGCCACCAGGAACAGCCCGCCGCACGCCGCCGACCCCAGGCTGATCCGCAAGATTCGAGGAGCCGCGGCCAGTGAGCGCTCGTCCGCCTGCTGCGACAGGGTCCGGTACCAGTACAGCAGGTAGCTGGCCATCGAGTTGGCGCGGACCTCGTCCCCGTACTTCGGGCTCGTCGCCCACCAGCGCATCATCCCCCGGGCGTTGCGGTTGGCGATGTTCGCGTAGTGGATCTCGTAGTCCACGCGCGCGGTGAGCACCGAGCCGACGCCAGCCGGGAGGACGGCCAGCAACAGGAACGGCAGCAGCCGCCAGTCCAGCACTGCCAGGACCCCGCACGCTGTGACCAGCTGGATCAGCGAGGACATCAGCTGCTGGGCGTCGGCGACCATCACGTGGGTGCGGATCACGCCCATCTCGGCGGCTTCCTGCCGGTCGTGGAACCCGTCCTCGCTGTGGGCGGCGGCCTCCACCCGGCACACCGAGGAGACCAGCGTCGTGTCGGCCTCCGTGGTCAGCTTCGGTGTGATGCGCCGGTCACCGTAGGCCGAGACCGCACTCGCGGTACGCGACAAGGAGGCCATCACCGCGACGAGGATCAGCGCCGGCAGCGCCTGGTGCAGCCGCTCCTGCACACTGCCGTCCCCGAGGAGCGAGCGCATGACCTGCGACGTGGCGGTCAGCTGTCCGGCCGCCGCGAGGCCGACCGTCATCTGGCAGACCAGCAGCAGGACGATCGCCGCCCGGTCGACCGCCCACGACATGCCCGCGATCCGTTTCATCACCGACGGGATCCGGGCACACAACGCGCGGAACGACACCCCGTCCATGGGGTTGACCGAGTACTGCCCGGTGTACTTGATCTCCGCGGGCGCAGGCGGCGTAACCGTCTTCCCTGCGGCGTCGGTCGCGGGCCGGGAGCCCTGCGCAGGCACGGTCGGCTGCGTCATGACGCGCGCCCGTTCGCCGTCACGGTGAGGGTGGTGTACAGCCGCCCGACGGTGAAACTTCCCAGGACCTCCCGGGTATAGGGGTGGCAGTCCGGGGGCGGGCTTCCGGGATCGATCCACAAGACTGCGTCATGCTTGCCGGGCTCGGCGTTGTGAGCCTCGCCCTGCCAGCGCTGTGCCGTGAACACTGTCCCGATCACCCGCACACCATCCGTGTCCAGGTAGTGCACCAGCTGGCAGAACTCCAGGTCCTCGGGCGCGACGCGGACACCAGTTTCTTCGGCGAGCTCACGCTGTGCCCCCTCGTCCACGAACTCGCCAGCCTCCAACTTGCCTCCGACGATCGTGACTTGATTCGGAGAGGTCTTGGACGTCGCGTTGTGCCGCACCGCCAGGACTCGGCCGTCAGCGCGTACCAGGAGAACCATCACGTTCACCGGACTCGTGTACAGATCGCTCACGCGGTCGGCACCTCCAGCCGGGCCAGCGTCGCCCGCCCGCGCTCGACGATCTCGTGGTCTCCGTTGGGTACGCCCCAGGAGATGGCGCTCGCCGCGTCCAGCGCGGACAGGCAGCGCAGTGCTCGTTCCTCCTCGCTGGTAAGTCCGCGGCCGTACCCGTTCCAGAACGCCTGCTCCAGGTCGGGGCGCCCGACCCAGGGGCCGCAGGCGAGAAGGACGACGTCGGCGACTGCGGCGTGCGGGCGGGCCCGTTCAAGGTCCACAGCCCCGAACACGCTGGGCACGCGGCTGGTATCCAGCAGCCAGTTGCGGGCCTGGAAGTCGCCGTGGATGTATGCGGCGGGCAGTGGCCCGATCCGGCCGAGTTCGGTGGCGTGCTGCCGGACAGTTCGCTGTTCCTCAGCGCTGATCAGATCCCCGGCCCGTTCCAGGTGCTTGTCGGCACCGGCGGCGGCCCGGGTGATCTCGGTGGCGGCGTCCTTGCGGTCCTGGACCGATAGGTCGCCGGGGCCGCCGTGGAAGCGCCGCAGCCAGTTTCCGGCGTGGCGGTGCAGTGCGCGCTCGCCGCCGGGGGCGAGGGAGAGCGACTTCACTGGGAGGCCGGGGACGAGTGAGAGGAGCAGCGCCTGCTGGTGCGCGTCGGCTCCCCTAAGCAAGGGGACGGTGCCTGGTTCCAGACCGGGTGCCACTTCGCGCAGGGCGCGCGTCTCTCGACCAAAGGACGTCGGGTTCGGGGACAACTTCGCGAAGGCCCGACCGGTGTCATAGGTCAGTTCCCACACACGGGAGTTGGGGCGGTCGTGGGAGACGTTGCGTTCGGACACGGGGCCGACGATGCCCTGGGCCCATTCCCGCAGCGCGGGTGGAATCGGAGCGGTGACGCTCATGCCCCCCACCTCGGTTCCGGGCGTGACGTATCCGCGATGCCGGCCGAGGCGCTGTCGCGCATCGTCACCAGGGATCGAGCAGCAGTCGCCCGGACGACCCCGGGCTGTCCAGGGAGAGGATGGGCGGTGCCGAGGGTGGGATTCATGGAGTCTCCTTAGGTTGACCGGACGAGAGAGCGAGAAGCGTGCCGGTGGCGGCGCGGACGGCGGCTACCAGCACGCATCACCAACAGCGCGGCCCGTAGGCCGGATTGGGGATGACTGATGATGACCGGGACAACGAGCCGGCCACCGCTTTCGAACACGCGTGTTTGAGTCGCATCCGTGCCGTGTAATCCCGGGGCATGTAGGTCGCGCACCCCCGTGTTGCGGGACCGGCGGGGGCGTCGGCCGTGGCCGAATCGCCGCGAACCGATGCCCCCGTGGCCCACCGGGACGGGGCGCATCGTCGGACTAGGGCGGCGTCCGCGGGGAGCGCGGTTTGTGTAAGAGGCGGCGGTAGGGGCGCCCGTGCCCAGATCGTGCGGTGTTGCCGGGCCTCTTTGCCATGCTTCGTCCCGGTCATGCGGCGGTGCTCAGCATCTGCTGCACCGCAGGGAGGCTGAAGTGGGCGATGAGGAGAGCGTGGTCGGTCACCCGTCGTACGTCTTTGGTGTTGATGACCTCGACGCGCAGGAGCGCTTGATTCCAGTCGGGGGTACCGAGGATCCAGTCGATGCGCTGCGGGGGGCCTTGGTCCGTGCGTCGCAGGCTGGCGGTGGCGGCCAGGGCGTCCTTCTGCTTCAGGACGGTGCCCGCGTGGTGGGCGAAGTCGGTGAAGACCGCTTTCGGGCCGCCGGTGAGGATCTCGCTCGGCTGGGTGTCGGAGACTCGTTTGCCGTCCCGTTCGATGGTGCGGTGCTGGAAGTGAACGGGGTCTTCGACCTGGGCCCAGTCGAGGAGTTCGGCGGTCTCGTCCGCTGTGCGGTGGGGGTAGCTGTTGGCGTCCATGCCGATCAGGGCGGTGCGGCCGTGGTCAGCGAGCGTGGTGAGCCTGCGGGCCTCCGTCGCACGCAGGGAGGGATCGAAGTGGCACAGATGGCCCGACGCCAGGTCGATCAGCTTGGGGCAGCCTCGCAGGCGGACTTGCACATGGCAGATCCGTTTCCACGGAAGGTCGTGATCGGTGTGGGCTTTGATCTGGAAGACACGGGGATCAACTATCACCCCGGTCGGATTGCGGCTGCGGCCCTCGCTCGGCTCGGCCATGAAGGGGAACAGCCCTCCGAGCGCCTCCGCCTCCGCGAAGAGGTCGCGCTTGCCGTGCTCCCAGGCGCCGGTCAGCTCCTGTCGGAACACGATGTGCGGCTTGTATGCGGCCAGGATGCGGTTCGACAGGCCGCCGTCGCCGCGGGCGTTGTGCTCCTTGTTCCAGGACGCCACGCACAGCGTGCCGCTGTTGATTGTCAAGGGAGCTCCTTCGTGCTGGTCCGGGACGGCGATCGGTGCAGCGGGGCCGGGGTGGCGGGTGGCCCATCCAGCGGGTTCGCGGCGGCGGACTGCTGATGGCCGGCGAGCAGGGACGGCACGGAGAGCCAGGAGGCACCGCCGTCGCTCCTGGTGATCTGCTGGCGGACTACTCACGGTGGTGCTCCGCGTCGTGCCAGAGGGGATCGATTCGTGCCAGTCGCCGCTGCGCAGCGGCTGGGAGCTTCCCCTGCCGGAATTTCTTGCGCTGCTGGTAGAGCCAGGCGTACAGCACACCGGGGCCACGCACGTTGAGGTGGCCGTGGGCGGTGCGGAACCGTGCGAGTTCGGCGCAGCGGGTGTCCCAGCGCTCCTGGGCGGGGTCCCAGGGGAAGCCAATGGCATCGAGCAGCTTCTCGTGCTCGGAAGACAGGGTGCCTTTGCGCCTGGCGCTGCGCTGGCTCTTCAGCCACGAGGCGACCTTGACGCCGTCGGTAATGGTGAGGTCATGGGGGACAGCCCAATGACCGTGTTCGGCGTGAAAGATCTTGAGCGTGTCGTAGGTGTTGCGCCAGGCGGCGTCTCGTCGGTCGGTGAAGTCGATGCCGACGGCCTTCATCAGCTTGATCTGCCACGGTGCGAGCCGGCCGCCGCGCTGGGCGACGCGCTGGTTCTCCAGCCAGACAGCCTCCGGATCGCCCGCCGGAAGGCGCAGCAGGCTCCCGCGGCGGTCGTAGACCGTCTTCAGTTCGCGGTAGCGGCGCATCCACCGGTCCTGTGCACCGTCCCAGGGGAAGCCGATCGCATCCAGCTGCGCGATGCGCGTATCCGAGACTTTGCCCTTGCGGCGCTGGGTGCGCTGGTTTTTGCACCAGTGCAGGACGACCACGCCGTGGGGGGTGAGGACGCTCTCGTCGAAAACGAAGTGGCCCTGTTCCTCAGCGAGGCGCTTGACCTCCTCGAAGGTGGCCGTCCAGGACGCGCGTTGCTGGTCCCAGACGATGCCGAGCTTCTCCAGCAAAGCCCGACGCTGTGGGTCCAGGCTCCCGCTGTTGTAGGCGACGCGCTGTTTGGTCCACCAAGCTCCCAGCCGTAGCCCCGCAGGGGTGCTCCAGTCGACGGGGATGTCGGCGTTGCCCTGGGACTGCTGGTAGGCGACGGCGGCGCCGTAGTACTCGTCCCAGGAGCTGGTGGAGGTGCGCACGGTCTGCACCGTGATCGCGTCGGCGAACCCGGGCGGGACAGGAACCCCGTCGATCCTCAGCCACTCCGGCATCCCTAGGAGATCCCCCTCGCCAGCAGTCTCCGCCGCGGGGTCGTGGTCGTGGCTGTCGCGGTCCGCTCCTGCGCGGCGGGTCCCGAGTGCCTGTCGCGTCTGGGCCAGGCGATGGCTGAGGCCGTCGTCGTGCGCGCACAGGGCCCGCACCACCTGCCACACGGGAGCGTATGCGGAGGTGTCCAGGGCGGTTTCGGGGTCCTCGCCGGGCCGGAGGAGGACGGGCACGATGACGGACGCGGTCTTGGGCCCGGGGTGGCGGCTACGCCGCAGGGCACGGCCGACGGCCTGGATGCAGTCAATGGCCGAGCCGCGGTTGTCGACGAAGGCGATGGAGTCCACGGCCGGCACGTCGATGCCTTCGCCGAGGCACTTCGCGTTGGTGATCACTATGAGCGAGCTGTCCTCGGTGCGCATCTGGTCGAGGGTCTGCCGACGTCCGGCCAGGGGCTGCTGGCCGTGGACGTGGCCGACCGACAGGTTCGCGGGACGCTCCGGCGGTTCCAGGTGCGCGACGGCGTGCGGCAGCGTGTCGGCGAACCAGCGCGCCGAGTCGACCCGATTGTGGAACGTGATCATCCTGCGCAGCCCGTACGTGTGGGCGGCGCGCAGGAGGGCGATCTGCGTGGCGAGTACTGCGGGCGATATCGCGGTGCGCCCGCTCTGGTAGAAGTCGCCTTCCTGGCTGCTGGCAGCGGCGCGCACCTGTTCGTCCGTGACGACCGGCACGATGATGCGGTAGTCGGCCAGCAGCCCCAGGGCGATCGCGCGGGAGAATCCCAGGCGGTAGGCCACCTCGCCGTAGATCTTGGTGTCGTCCATGCTGACGGCGTCTTCGCTCGCCCCGGTGATGATCTTCGGGGTGGCCGTCAGGTATAGCCGGCGCGCGGCGGGGATGAAGACGTTGCTGTGGATCATGCCGGATGCCTTGTCCGCCCGGCCGGCACTGCGGTGAGCCTCGTCAGCGATGATCAGGTCCCACATGGGCACGCGGTGCGCATCATGGGCTGAGGCGATCACCGGCAGGCTGGCGTAGGTGGCCGCGACCGTGACGCGGCCCGGCCCGGCGGTCAGGCGGGCGAGGTCTGCGGCGCTGGTTGTCACGGCAGCGTGCTGCGCGTGCAGTTCCGGTTGATGATCACGCAGGACGTCCTTGTCGGAGCACACCGCGACGACCCGGCCCAGTCCGGTGTGACCGAGGACGTCCCGCCATTCCCGGAGCGTCTGAGTGATCAGTTCCAGGAAGGGCACGACGATCAGGACGCGGTTGACCGCTGACCGTTCGGCCAGAGCTCCGACAGTGGCCGCCGCGGTTCGTGTTTTCCCGGTACCGCACGCCATGACGGCAGTGGCGCGTTCGGCGTCGCCGCACGCCATGACCAAGGCGTCAACGGCTTCTTGTTGGTGAGGCCACAGAGGGGGCCCTGGCATAGTCAACAACGCTTTCTCTGAAACGGACGACGTTCGGGGGGCAAGGTGGGGTTACGGTTGGCCGGGCAGCCGGTCCGCGGCCGCACACACGGCATCGGCGAGGTGCAGGCGCGCTTCAGCGTCGTCCAGGCGGATCGCGTGCCACAGGTCCTCAAGGGCGGCCAGGAGGGCGAAGTCGCCGAGCCAGAATCGCTCCAGTTCATCCAGGGGCCGGCCGTATCCTCGGGCGAAGGCGTCCTGCAGAGCGGGCCGGTCGGTCCACAGCAGCGACGGCCGGGCGAAATCGACCACGGTGGCCAGCAGTTGCGAGCGAGTGAACCCGGTCAGGGCCAAGGACCGTGTGGGACGCTGCCACCGCCAGGCCCCGGATCCGAACGACCCGTGGCAGAAAGCGAACGGCAGCTGCGACAGCGCCTCCCGCAGGACGGCCAGGCGGCGCCGGATGACCGCACGACGTCCGGCCAGCACCGGAGAATCGATCCGTTCCAGCACCCGGTCGATGTGGTCGATGTACCGCAGGGTGTTCGCGGCGGCCTGAGCCTGCCGGTCGCCAGCCCCGAGTGTGCTCTCGTGCAGTCTGCGCAGCAGCTGCCCGGCCTGCTCGTGGACGGATTCCTTCAGGTGAAGGCCCTTGTCCGGAGTGTCGTCCACGCGTTCGCCGCGTGGCTCACGCGTCAGCAGCGCCCGCAGTCTGGGGTCGAACCCGACCATGCGTGGCGCAAGTCCGGCGTCAAGCCGACTGATGGCGTGCCGGTATGCGGTCACCTCGCGCTGGAGGTCGCCGTGGGTCCGGGGAATCCGCAGCTCGATGATCCCTTCCGGCGAGGACATCCGCCAAGAGCGGGCACCGGAAACGTCGTTGGGCAGTGCCCATGCCTGGTGGCGTCCTATGTGATTGTTGATCCAGGTGGCCAACTCCGGCGGGATCGGCGCCGCGTCCTTCTGCACGTTTCGGTCTGATTCGGTCGGGCCGGGTGCCGGGACAGCCGGGCTGCTGGCAGGGCTTCGGCGTGCGGATACCGCCGACGGCTGCGGAGGCGTGGCGGGCAGGAGGATGCCGGTGCCCGTAGCGGTCATGTGGAACGGAGGCAGGCCGGACAACGGACTGGAGGGAAAGCGCGGAGAGACGGCGTAGCAGGTCACCGCCTCCACCAGCACGGCGTGAGCGGCGAGTTGGCACCGGTTGTCCGCGCGCAACGCGAAGGCCAGCCGCGTAACGCTGGTGAGTACTGGGGCGACGTCACACTGGAGCCGGGCCGCGATACGCGGTCCGTTCAGCCCGGCGACGATCAGATCGAGGACCTGCTGATCGTCCTCGTCCACGTGGGGCGGTGTGCTGGGCGCTCCGGGCAGGTGGTCGCGCGTGACCAGACCGTACACGGTGCCGAGGGCAGCGAGGTGCTCGCTGTTGTCCGCCGCGAGCACGTGGCACAGTCGCCGCCTTCGCGTGTCGGTCTTGGTCGTGCTGCTGAAGGTGACGTCGGCGATGTCGATGCGCCGCCGACCGGCGGCGATCAGACGCAGGATGCTCAGGTCCTCCTCTTCCAAGAGGACCGGTGCACCGGCGGCCGGTGCCGCTGGATGGGGTGGATCGGCGGACAGGTTGTCGAGGTTTTCGCAGGCTAGGGGCATGAGTTTTCGCTGTCAGGAGGTTCCGGTGAGGTTGGACGGCAGGCTTGACGAAGGGGGCCAGCTCCGCCCGCGACGGGGGGCGCGGACGGAACTGGCGGACCAGGGCCGGACAGCTCTGGCGGAGACATGGATCAGGCAGTGAGAGCGAAGCGGGCACGGTAGAGATCGACGACCATGTCGAGGTCGTACGTCACCACTACCGTGTGGTGATCGCTCAGGCCCTTCATGTCGGCGACCTCGACGTGCACCACGGCGGGCAACAGCCAGTCGGTGGTGCAGACGCGGTCCACGCGGTGGGCCGGTCCGTGCGTGTCGCACTCGTCGACGGTCGGCGCGACAGCCGCCAGACCGGGACCGCCGGGCAGCAGTGCGGCGTGCCGGGCGACGTCCTCCAGCCCGGCGGTCAGCAGGATCCGGTCCGGACGAGAGTCCATCACCCGCTCTCCGGATGCGGTCTCGTAGCTGCGGTGTGCCCGGTGTGGCGGGTCCTTGATCTCCTCCAGCCGGGGAATCGCCAGCTCGCCGGGAACCAGTCGGTCGGGGTCGACATAGCTGTTGGTGTCCATGCCGAGCGCGAGCACGGGGAGCTTCCGCTTCCTCGGGCCGTGTTCACTCTCGTAGGTCTCGACGCGGTCGGCGAACCGCGTCAGGTCCTCGGCCTCGGTCCACCGCTTGGTGGGTGAGTTGTAGGACAGGTGGGCGCAGCCCACCACCATGTCGACGTCCCGTGTACCGCACACTCGGAGGGTCATGGCGGTGGGGTGCAGGAGCCAGCCGGGCCACTCGGTGTCCCACAGAGTGATCTGTTCAAATACCTCGGGGTCGTAGTACAGGGCGGTGGCGTGCTTGCCCGGGCCGAGGTCGCCGACGAGCTTCGTGATGCTCTTGGACTCGCCGAACAGGGTGGATCCGCGCCCTGTTGGGGCATAGCCGAAGGTCTCCTGACGGCACAGGATCGTCGGGCGCAGCCCGGCCAACCGCTGCTGCATGGCCAGCCACGTCGCGTGGTCACCATTGCCGTTGAGTTCAAAGTTGCTGCTGACGACCGTGATGTGCCGAGGCATGGGCATGGCCTTCCTTGGAGTTGCGGGCGGGTACGGAGCTGTGATCGATCAGGACGGCGAGGGCCTTTGCCGCCAACAGCCAGCGATGGGAGTGGCAGGAGTGAGCTTTGGCACGGTGCAGTAGGTGATTGACTCGGAGGGAGGACTGTTCAGGCACAGGCGTTGTCCACTGGCTGCGTTCGCTGTACCTGCCGCAGGAGGTCGAGGAGATCGGTAGCCTGCCGGTGTGACTTCTGAGGCATCTGCACCGGACGTGTCCACTGACCTTGCGCTCCTGGTAAAGGCGTACGGCCTGGGCCAGGTCCACGAGGTGCGCTACTTGACCGAGGGCCTGATGAATCGCAACTGGCGCGTCTCCACGGCGCGTGGCGATTTCGCGCTCAAACAGATCCTTGACGTCTCGCTGCCCCTGGCACGGCGCAACCTGGCGGTCGTGGCCGCGCTTGCGAAGGCGGGTGTGCCGGCTGCCACGGCCACGCCGACGATGGCCGGGGAGTTCGTCTTTGAGACCGATGACCGCGGCTACGCCCTGTTCCCGTGGGTGGAGGGCGAGCACATCGCCGGGACCGACCTGACCGAGGAGCAGGTGTACGCGCTCGGCGCCGTGCTCGGCCGCATCCACGGGGCTCTCAATGAGGTCGGGCAGGAGCTGCTGCCGGTGAAGCCCGCTGGCCTGACCGCCTCGGTGGCCAGCCTGGAGAAGGCGCGCTCCGAGGCGGAGCGCTTCCTGGCGCTGGCTGCGGCAGACGGCAGCGGTTTCGCCCGGGAGGTGACTGGCTTTGTGCAGCAGCGCCTGGTGCTCCTCGACAAGTACGCCGGCCAGCGGCCGACCAGCGACAAGCCGCTCGGTCCGTTCGGCTGGCGGCACGGAGACTTCCAGCACCTGAACGTGAAGTGGCACGAGGGCCGGATCAGCGCGGTGCTGGACTGGGACCGGATCAGGGTCGGCTCGTTCGTTGAGGAGGTTGCCCGCTCGGCGACCCTGCTCTTTGGACGCGAGCAGGGTGACTTGGACCTGGCCCGGGTGACCGTCTTCGTCCACGGCTACCGGTCCGTGCGCCCTCTGACCGATGAGGACCTCACGGACGCGGTGCTGCGCCTGTGGTGGAAGCGGATGTGCGACTACTGGCACCTGGAGTTCCATTACGACCGCGGCGATCACTCGTGTGATCACCTGTTCCTCTCGGCTTCGCTGTTCTTGGAGTGGTGGACGAGTCACTTCGACGAGGTCCAGGCGGCATTCGTGGCCTAGAACCGGATCAGCGCGCGCACGCCGGCACGCTCCGCGGCGTCCCCGAGCGCGTCGTTGATGCCCTTCAAGGGCCGTGTCGAGGTGATCAGCGGCTCGGCGTGCAGCACGCCGCGCAGCAGCATGTCGGCGTAGCGGGGGATGTCGGCCTGGGTCCGTACGGAGCCCATCACGGTGCCGGAAAGGGAACGGCCTGCGCGAAGGAGGCGGCCGGGCACGCTGATGTCGGTGTCGGCCGGCACCATGCCGATGATGGTGGCCCGCCCGCCCGGGGCGAGGCAGTGGAAAGCCTGCTCGGCGGTGTCGATCGAGCCGACGGCTTCGATCGCGTGATCCACGCCGATGCCGGTGAGTTCCTTGATGTCGGCGGCCGTGGCCACGCTGGCGAGCACCGTGTCGGTGGCGCCGAGCTCCTGGGCTATGGCAAGGCGGTGCTGGTGTTCGTCGACCGCGATGATGCGGGAGGCCCCGGCGATCCGTGCGCCCTGGATGGCGCCCAGGCCGACACCGCCGGTGCCGATGACGGCGACGGTGGAGCCCGGAGCGGGCCGGTTGACGTTGAAGACGGTGGCCAGTCCGGTGGTCAGACAGCACGAGAGCAGCGCTGCGGCCTCGAACGAGATGCCGCCGGGCAGCGGGACGAGGGCGTGTGCGTCGACGACCATGAGTTCGGCGAAGGCCGAGACGCCCAGGTACTGGCGGATCGGCTTGCCGCCCAGCCGCATCCGCTGGTGCTGGCGCTGTTTGGCCGATGGGTCGGTGCAGTAGACCATCGCGCCGCTGAGGCAGGCGGCGCACTGGCCGCAGAACGTCTGGTCGCAGACGATGACCCGGTCCCCGGGGGCCACGGTGGTGACGCCCGCGCCGACGGCTGCGACGGTGCCGCTGGCCTCGTGTCCGAGCACGGTGGGGGTGGGGTAGGGGAACGCGCCGAGGGCGAAGTGGAGATCGGTGCCGCAGATCCCGGCGGCGGCGGTGCGCACCAGGACCTCGCCGGGCTGAGGCTCGGTGAGCTGGATGTCGCGGATCTCCAGGGGCTGGCCGGGGGCCGGCAGGACGGCGGCCTGGCAGGTGATGGTCACGCAGATCTCCTTGGAGAGGGCGGTCAGGGGTTGAGGTGCCGGTTGAGGATGTCGGCGAGCGTGCGGCCGACGGCGTGCATGTAGTCGGCTGCGGCCACCATGGGCACTTTGATCACCAGGGTCTGTCGGCGGGCGCGGTAGTAGTGGGGCAGCGCGTCAGGCTCCGGCGGGGCATACGGGGACAGACGGACGTGCGGCCACAACTGCCGCAACAGATCCGGCTGTTGGAAGAGGGGGGCTTTGACCCAGTCGTCGTACATCGGCCGCAGCGGGATACCAGCGGAGGCAGCCGCGGCGCGCAGGGCCTGCGGCTCGCTGAGCGGTTCGGTGACCGTGAGCGGCGTTCCGTACCAGCCGCGTCGGGTGCCGTCGGCCAACTCGGGCGCCGTGATGGGGGCTTTGCGGTCGGCGAGCGTGCTGGTGAGGACGGCCAGGTTGGTCTCGGCCACGCACGCGCGTTCAGCCAGGGTGCGCAGCTGCTCGCGGGCGATGAGCGCGGAGAGCACCGGCATCCGGAACTTGTAGCCGGCTCCGGTCTGGGCGAGCGGTCGCAGGTCGGGTAGGGAGAGTTCGGCTTGCAGGCGGTGGGGATGGTGGCCCAGGGTGAGGGCGCGTTCGTAGACGGCGCGGGTGCTGGTGGTCAGGATGCCGCCCTCGCCACCGGAGACGGATTTGGCGTCCTGGAGGCTGAAGCAGCCGGCCGCACCGAGGGAGCCGGCCGGGCGGCCGAGATAGAGAGCCCCGTGCGCGTGCGAGTCGTCCTCGACCAGGGCGACTGGCTCATCGATATGGCCGAGTGCGTCCATCGGCGCGGGGATGCCCCAGGCGTGCGTCACGACCGCTGCCGAACAGCCCGGTGCTGCCGCGGCCAGGGCGGCGGGCGCCAGGTTCACTCCGTTCGGTTCCACATCGCAGAAGACCGGGAAGCTCCCGGCGTGCAGCGTCGCGGTGAGCGCCGAGATCCAGGTCATCGGCGAGACGGCGATCCCGGCCTCCGGGTGGGCGCCGGTGGCGTGCAGAGCCGCGTGCAGTGCGGACGTCCCGGAGTTGAACGCCAGCGCGTAGCGGGCCCCGGTCAGGTCGGTGAAGGCGTCCTCCAGCGACTGGATCGCCGGGCCCCGGTTGGTATCGGAGAGGCGCCCGGAACGGAGCCGCTCCACGACCGCCGACTCGGCGGCGGCGTACTTGTTCTCGCGAGGAAAGGGCAGTCCGACCAGCCCTGTTGAAGTATCAGGCATGATCGTCTCCCTGCCGCTGGTCGCGGACGGGGACGGGGTGCTTGACAGCCGCCTCCGGGGTCTTGTGCAAGTGGTGGGGCGAGGCTCCCGGCGGCAGCTCGGCGGAGAGATAGAAGATGTGCAGTTCCTCGGCGACGTCGAGGACGTCGTGCTCCAGCCCGGGGGCTGTGTACAGGATGTCGCCGGCCTCGACCTGGTGGGCAACGTCGCCGATGAGTACGGTGCCGCGGCCCGCGGCAACGAACCAGAACTCGGCGAACTCGTGGTAATGGCGGTCGAATCGGGCGGTGCCGTCGGCGCGGATGACGAACTTGCCCGCGGCGGAGGCCGGGCAGGTCTCGGGGCGGTTGCCCCCCGTGAGTTTCTGGCGGTCGCGGGTACGGATCAGGGTCATCGGGGAACTCCTTGAGGACCGGGCGACGTACGCGTCGCGGAAAGCTGAAGAATGCGCGGCACGAGACGGGGCTGGCCGGCGGCGAGGTCCTGGAGATCGGCGGCGATCTGATGTCCGCGCAGGGTCACCAGGTCCTCCTGACCACGGGAGGCGTGGAAGGCGAGCAGGAACAGGGCGATGCGCACCCGGTACACGGCCAGGACGGTCCGCTGATGCTTCTCCGGCGGGTGGGTGAAGTAGGTGCTCGCGAGGGCTTCGGTCAGGTAGCCGGGCTCTTGGAGGCTCCAGCCGGCCACGTCCGCCAGTGGATCGCCGCCGCGGACGCTTTCCAGGTCGATGACGCCGGTGATGGTCGTGTCGGTGTGCAGGACGTGGCGGGCGGTCCAGTCACCGTGCAGCAGGCGGGCGGACACCCCGGCAACCAGCGGTGCTCGCACACGCAGGGCGGTCGTCACCACGGGTGTCAGGGCGTGCAGCAGGCCGTGGCCCGAGTCTTGGGAGGGCGTGCGCAGCAGCCAGGCTTCGATGCTGGTGTGCTCGACCGATCCGTCCGCTCTTAGTCGCCCGTACCCGGTGACCGGCACGCTGTGGATGCGGCGCAGGATCATCCCAGCCTGCTCAGCGGCACGGACGGCCACCGCTCGGTCCGTCGTCGAACCGAGGGGTCGGCCCGGGCAGAGGGTCTCCACCGCGAAGTCATCGGTCTGCCACAGGGATACCGGCACGGGAACATTGGCGGCAGCAAGCTCTGTGGCGGCCCAGGCGGCGATGGCATACCGGGGAATCCGGCCGGGCACCGGCACCTTCACGATCAGCTCCCGGCCGTTCGCGCCCTCGACGCGGAAGGCATGGTTGTCCACCCCTCCCGTCAGCGGCACGGGGCGACAACCGGGAGCGGCCAGCCCGTCGGCCACCAACCTGTCCAACGTGGCCTGGAGTTCAGTAGGCGGTGGGAGGTCACTGGGCTGCATCGAGGGCCTCCGGCAGCGGGTCTGGTAGGTCGACAGGGCACGGACGGGCGAGGGAGGCGGAGCGAAGTGCCCCGTCCAGCAGGGCGATCGAGCCGAGGTTTTGTTCGGCGGCCAGCTCCGGGCAGGAGCCGCCGTGTAGCACGTCGACCATGGTCTTGATGACGAGCTGATAGCCCGCGGGCGCCTGCGGTAAGGGCTCCTGACTCTCGGGGAGTTCGCCGATGGCACCGTGGGTCAGCTGGTTCTCGCCGTCCCACGCAATGGCGAGGTCCGTGCCGACGGCGCCCCATCGACCGCTTGCGGGGGTGTGCAGGCCGCCGGAGGTGTAGCCACCGCGGTAAGAGAACACGGAGCCGTCGGTGAAGCGGAGCAGCAGGGTGGCCAGCGCGCAATGGGCGCCCTGGTGGGGCAGTGGGACCTCTGCGGCCTGGATGTCGAGGGCGGCGGCCGGGATGAGCCTGCGTATCTGGTCGAAGGCGTGGATGGCCAGATCGGTCAGGACGGGCCGGCGCATCCGCGTGCGGAAGCCCGGCCGGTGGAGCGTGACCAGGGTGTCGGCGGTGACGGCCCACGGCCCGGTGCCGGCGCGGACGGCGTCGCGGAAGGCAAGGAAGCTCGGGTCCATCGCCCGGTTCTGCATCACCAGAAGGTGCCGCCCGGCAGACCGGGCCTGGTGCACCAGGCCTGTCGCCTCGCGCAGGCTGACAGCGAGGGGCTTCTCGGTCAGCACGTGCAGACCGGCATCGAGCGCGGCAGCGGACACGGCGGCGTGACGGGCGGGCGGGGTGAGGTTCACCACCGCGTCCAGGCCCGCGATCTCCAACGCCTGCTGCCAGCCGGTCAGCCGGGGCACGGTCAGCTGATAGCGGCGGGCAAGACGCTCAGCGGCATCCGAATCCGGGTCGGCCAGCGCCCCGATGGTGATGCGCGGGTCGTCGGCCAGCGTGCGCACCCAGCGCGAAGCGATCAGCCCGCAGCCAAGAACGGCGACCTTCATGCCGCCCTCCTTGCCGTGGGCCCGGAGGGCCCGGGGCCCTCCGGAGGATGGCCCGCTGCGCGTCGGGCCTGCTGGATGTGCCGAACAGCGCGGGGTACCAGGGCGGCGGTCGGCGGCGTGGAGTCCAGCCAGATGCAGCGCGGAGTGAGCGGCGAAGCGAAGTGCGCGTTGAAATGCCGTGCGAAATCGGGGGCGTAGAAGATGGGCGGCATCCCCGGCCGTTTGGCCGCCCGCACCGCGAGAACGTCCGGGCTTGTGTGAAGCAGCAGGGTGAGGGCGGGAAGCAGGGGACGGGCGTCCAGAATGAGCTGGCGCGCCTGGCTGATGATCGGGTAGCCGTGGAGTTCGGCCACTGCGTGGGCATGAGCGAGGAGCGTGTCGACCGTCCGGTCGAAGATCACGTCGCGCCCCTGGGCGTGCGCCTCCTCGGCTCGCCGACGCCGTATCTGCTCGACCTCCAGGAGGATGTGGAGGCCGGCGAGCTGCTCGTCTGCCGACGGTGCAACCGGAGCGGGCAGCAGAGCCGGGTCGGGGGCGGTGTGGTAGTAGCAGGGCACGACGAGCGGGTCGTCGAGGACTTGGGCCAGGGCGCGGGCCAGGGAGGATTTCCCGGCACAGCTGACGCCTTCAATGCCGATAATCACCGTGCCTCCCGTGACGGTGCAGAGGGGGTGCCGCCCGAGGTCAGGCGCCGGTTGGTCTTGGGGGCCATCGCCCGTTCGGCACCGGGGCGTGCCGGGGGGTGGACGAAGGCGAGCGCGGGCCCGGCACTGCTGACGAGATAGGCCAGCAGCAGTTCGAAGCTCGCCTGCGCCCGCTCGCACGGACTGAGCAACCGGCCCTCAGCGGCGGCGAGTTGACCGATGGGGGTGACCAGGCCCAGCCAGAGGGCGGTGGCAGCCGTCGCCCTCATCGGCAGGCGGGTCGAGGGCCGCAACAGCAGATACAGGCACGTGACGGTGGCAGGGGTGCGGGCCAGCCACGTCGCTCCCCGGTACCACCCCGCCGCGAGTGCCGTCGCGCGCCGAGCCGGAGTGCCACGGCCGCAGCGAGTCGACTCAGCCCAGCAGGCGGAGTAGTCGAGGTAGTTGGCGAACCAGCGCCGTCCCTGCTCCAACAGCGTGCGGGCGTCCTCTGGCCCGGGCGCGGTGGCGGTGTGGTCCACGACGTGCACCGGCACGTGCTCGACGGTGGCCCGGAAGCCGAAGGGGAGGTCGTCCAGCACCGTGTAGGTGGGCAGTCCGTCGAGCTCACCGAAGACATCCAGACGGACCCACAGGCCGTGGCCGACCGTCTGGGCCAGAGCGCCGCCACCGGCCAGCATCCGCACCGGCCCGTGTCCGCCGAGGACGGCCCGGGTGTAGCGGCGGAAGGCGGGGATCTCACGGCGCAGGGTCCACAGCGTCTGCAGACGGGCCGCTCCCAGGCACAGGGCGCGCTCCCAACGGTGCGGGCTCGCCCCCGAGCTGGTGAACCGGGCGGACTGCTGGACCACTCCGGGCAGGCTCCCCTGCCGCGCCGCGTACTCGACGATGCTCGCCCAGGTCCGCTCAATCAGTTCCGGGCCGGGCCGGGAGTCGATGTCGTAGACCGCCAGGTAGGCCGGCTCCGGGGTGCGGGGCAGCCCGGCTGCGGCCTGGTTGACCTGGGCGGCCTTGCGTCCGGTGCCGGTGTAGTGGACGTGCCGGATCGGCAGCGCCGCAAGGGCGGGATCGGCGAGGACCGCATCAACGACCTGGTCGGTGGTCGCCACGCTATCCAGTGCTCCGGCCACCTCCTGGGCGCTGACCGGGCCGGGCCGCTGAAGGCGGCACCGTACGGCCCGCAGCTCGTCGTCGGCCAGCTCCGGGAACATGCCGGCGGCCATGGCGTGCGGCTGACGGACACTGCGCGCGGCGATCTGCTCGGCTATCAGGATCCGTTCGGCGCGCTCACGGGCGGTGGTCACCAAGGTCAACGTTGAGCCTGGCCACTGCTTCAAGAGGGGAACGAACCAGTCCACCGCGGCACGGATGTGCGGCTGCTCGCGGAGCACGGGGACGACGAAGTGGACGATGCCCGCGACCATCTCCTCCTCGGGCGGGGCGGGCTGGTCGACGGTCGCCAGGGTGCGGCGCATCGCGCACAGTCCCGCCGTATGCCGTACCGCTGCGGCCACCGCCACGGCGCCGGCCGCACAGCGCATGATCCGGCGGGGGTTCATCGGTCCTCCCCGGGCGCGAAGGCAGGCATGTGCCGCAGGTAGAGGTCGCCGAGCCGGCCGCCGGGGTAGTTGGCCTGCCAGGGCTTCAGCGGGCCCGCGAAGTGCACGATCGAGGCCGTCTGCTCGTCCTCCAGCAACGTGGCCAGCGGCATGGCGGGCTCGGCGTGGTGGACGAAGTCGGGCTGGGCCGCAAGCGGGGAGAGCGCGAAGGTGTTCCACGTCCGCTCCAGGCGCAGCCACTGGTCGTCGGCCGCCCAGTTCAGCGCGCACTGGTCCCAGAACCGCACGTGCTCTGGGCGCTCGTGGAGGAAGCGCCGGGCCTGCTCGAACAGCCGCTGCTCACGGCAGGCCGCCAGATCCAGCAGCATCACCCCGCTGTTGAAGTACTCGCGCGCGCCGTCCAGGCCCAGCCGGTCCCATCCGGGCAGCGCGATCCCGCCCCCGAGGAGAGGGTTCTGCGGGTCGCGTACGGCCGCCAGCGCGAAGCCGTGCAGATCCTGTCGCAGCAGCGGTCGGAGACTGCGCAGGACGAGCACGTCGCTGTCGAGGTAGAGCGCCCGCGCATCGTCGACCAGTTCCGGGATGGACAGCCGCAGATACACCGCGCCGCTGATCCATCCCGAGACAGGGAAGCCGGCCGAGGCCGGGGCGGGCAGCTGGCGCAGGTCCATGCTCAGTCCGAGGCGGTCGGCCTGGCGGCGGAGGGAGTCCTGTCCGTGGGCGGAGAGGTCCTCGTGCAGCACGATCAGACGCAGATCGGCAAGGTCGTCCAGGTGAGCCGCGGCGAGGGACTGCATGACAATCCCCAGCGGGAGCAGGTAATGGTCGTCGACACCGCACACGATCGGCGGCAACGTCTCCGTGGGGCTCACCGGGCATCGCCCGCCAACGCCGGGCCCGCCGTGGCCGCGCGGGCGGCGTCGATCGTGCGGGACAGCCCCGCCGACAGGTCCACCAGGGGTGTCCAGCCCAGCGCTTGCCGAGCGCGGGTGATGTCCGGGCAACGGCGTCGCGGATCGTCCGCGGGCAGCGGCGTGTGGGTGATCGAAGACGCCGATCCGGTCAACTCCCGGATCATGTCGGCCAGCTGCAGCACGGTGATTTCGTGGGGGTTGCCGATGTTCACCGGCTCCCGCTCCCCGCTTGTGGCCAGGGCCAGCAGCCCGCTGACGGTGTCGTCGACGAAGCACAGCGACCTCGTCTGACTGCCGTCCCCGGCAACCGTCAGCGGCTGGCCGGCCAGGGCCTGCGCGATGAAGGTCGGCACCACCCGGCCGTCGTACGGCCGCATCCGCGGACCATAGGTGTTGAAGATCCGCACGATGGCCGTGTCCACCTGCGCGGTCCGGCCGAACGCCGCTGTCAGGGCCTCGGCGTAGCGCTTGGCCTCGTCGTACACGCTGCGCGGGCCGACCGGGTTGACGTTGCCCCAGTAGCTCTCCCGCTGTGGATGCTCCAGCGGGTCCCCGTACACCTCGGAGGTGGAGGCCACCACGATGCGCGCCTGCTTCTGCGCGGCCAGGGTCAGCGCGTTCAGGGTGCCGGCGGAACCGGTCACGAGCGTCCGCACCGGCTGCTTGCCGTAGTCCAGGGGCGAGGCGGGCGAGGCGAGATGGAACACGTAGTCGACCTGCCCGGAGACGTGGAAAGGCAACGTCACGTCGTGGAGCAGCAGTTCGAACGCGTCGGCTTCGTCGAGCGCGGCAAGGTTCTCCCCCCGGCCAGTCGAGAGATCATCCACGCCCACCACGTGTGAGCCGTAGGCGATCAGGCGCTCGCAAAGATGGGAGCCGAGGAAGCCTGCGGCCCCGGTCACCACGGTCCGGCTGCTGCGGAGCGCGACAGCCTGCGCCGGAGTACACCCGTCGTTGGGGAGTGGCATGGTGCTGGGCATCCTGTTCAACTCCTCACGGTTACAGGGGAATGCGTGCGCGATGCGGGGTGGAAGGTGCTCAGCCAGGCGTCGGCGATGTGATGTCGCAGGTCGGCGGAGAGTTCGTAGAAGCCCGGCGGGTGCGCAACGTTCACCAACTGGGTGAGCGCGAGCAACATCTCGGCCTGGACCAGGTGGATCGACGGGCCCAGGGCGGAGCCGTGCAGGAAGTTCACGGCGTTGCCCTCGTTGAGGAGGTGGAAGCTGCCGCCGCGGTGTCGGTAGCGCGTGATGTGCTCAGCGACCGGTTCGCCCGTGAACGCCTCGGCCATGCCGGTCAGGTCGAGTTCGTCGTCGGCCGAGGTCACGCTCGCCACGTACGCGCCCTCGCGTAGCAGTCGCATGTCGGCCGTGGTCAGGCAGCGGTCGCCGGTGGCGCAGAACACCAATTCGGCTTCCGCGAGGGCGTCGTGGAGCCGTGCCGCCGGGTAGCCCGCGCTGAGTGCGTTGACCAGGCGTATGGGATTGCGCTCGACCACGGTCACGGGAACGCGGCGGCCGTGCAGCGCGTCGGCGATGCTGGAGCCGATCTTCCCGTAGCCGATCACACAGGTCTGGCGGCCGGTCAGCACCTCACCCGTGCTGCGCAGCAGCGCTTCGGTGGAGAACACGATGCTCTCGCCGACGCCCCGGTCCTCCGCCTCCTTCAGCGGGCTGCGGGCCACGTTGTAAACGGCACACGGCGGCTTGTCGAGCGACTCGTAGCGACGCAGCCCGTTCTCGGTGTCCTCGACCACGCCCAGGATCTGGCCGGAGAAGCCCGTACAAGCCCTTGCCAGGCCGGGAGCGAAGTAGCCGCCCACGTCGAGGGGAACCACCGGCTGGCCGCCTGCCCGCAACTCCAGGTACTCCAGCAACGCCTCCGGCCGGGTCAGTTCGCTGCGGCTGAGGTCGTCACAGCGGGTCAGCCCTTCCAGCGGTTGGCGGATCGACTGCTGTACCGAGTTGGGCTTGGGAACCACGGAGGCCAGCGTCGAAATACGGCGCAGCGACTGGAGGAACGTCGGCTGGCTCGGCAGCAGATGGGCGACCAGAAGGGAGGTGACCTGCCTCGTCGGCGAGGCGGCTTCCAACACGGTGTCGAAGAACGCCTCCACGGGATTCGCGGCCATCGCGACTGAGGCACCTCGCTGGAGAACGGCTCTCTGCAACGGCGGGTGGCCGGAACGGCCTTGCCGTCCATGGGTAATGGATGCGATGCCGAGCGCAGGCGCGAGTTGATCGTCCAAGGCGTGCCCTTCTGGGGTAGTGGTCTGCCTGTGCCATCCGTGATCGGAGGCCGCGTGGCACTCCGCGCCGGGAGACGGTCCGCCCCTGTGCCGCAGAACCCCACGCACGGCGAGCACAGGGACGGGTGTCCGGGTCGGCCGCCGGTTTCCCGGATCACCGACTATCCGGGGTACTAGCAACCGGCCGGCCGGACCCGTGCACGGCACTGTGGACTCACGGGGGATGCCGTGCACGGGAGTCATAGGAGGACGCCGACTTACGAGTTGAAGCTGATCAAGGGGTGGGAGACCGCAGTGACCTGACCGAGAACACCGGCATCACCCAAGGTGGTGCAGTTGGTGTCGTGCATGGGCAGCTGTCGCACGGTCAGCAGGGCTCCGGAGAGCAGGGCCCGGCGGGTGGGCGGGTCGAGCATGACCCTGAGGACAAGGGGACTGGTGTGCTCCTCAGTGTTGTCAGCGGCGAGGAGCGGGCATCCAACGTGTTGCAGGGGAGGGATCTGCGGGCCGTTCGTGTCGCCAGTGAGGATGCGGTACGAGCGGGGAAGGCCAGGGTCAGCCGAGATGAGCCCTTTCTCTTCCAGCTGTTTGAGCTGGTAGGCGATGGAGGACGTGCTCCTTAGTCCCACCGCGTCGCCGATCTCCCGCATGGAGGGCGGGTATCCCCTCACCTGCACTGACTGCCGCAAGAATTGGAAGATCCGCAGTTGCCGATCTGTCAGTTGTAAATCCAGCGCGACGGCAGCGTCTTCATCGGACGCGACGGCAGCGTCCTCGGGGGCCGGAGCCGGACTCCCGTTGGGTGTCGGCAGATCATCGTTCGTCATGGGTGTCCTGGACTGTTCGTGTGGTGGGTGGGTCAGTGCTCGAAGGGACGGACGACGGTGGCTCCGGCCGTGGGGGTGTCGGAGACACGAGGTTGCGGCTAGGTGCTCGGGCCAGCGGCCGAGGCCGCGCTGAGGACGGCTCTGGCCAGGTGGATGCGCTGGAATTCGCCGGTGCCGGCGGGCGCGTAGGTGTGCTGGATGTCCCGTATCAGGCGTTGGAGCGGGTAGTCGGGATCGAGGGCGTTGGCGCCGTGGAGTTCCATGGCGTCCTGGCTCGACTGCATGGCCCATGCGTGGTTGCTGTACTTGGCGTTGACAAGTTCGGCATCGCAGTCGATGCCTTGGTCGAGGAGATGGGCGGCGTGGTAGAGGAGGACGCGGGCGGCGTGCAGCCGGTGCGTGATCGCGCCGAGACGGTCCTGGAGGACGGGCAGATCGAGCAGAGTCGCTCCGTAGCGGGGCCGAGCCTTGAGGAAGCTGGTGGTCAGGCTCATGACCGCGTCGTGTATGCCGAGGCTGACGGCGGCCAGGTTCGGCCGTCCGTACCTGATGCTGCTGCGCTGGGCGACCTCCATACCCTGTCCGACCTCGCCGAGGACCTGGTCGGCTGAGACGCGGACTTGGTCGAGGTCGAGCCGGCCCGCAGAAAATCCCCGCAGTCCGTGCCCCGCTCGGTACGGCGTCACGTTCACTCCCGGCAGGTCGTTGGCGACGAGGAAGGCGGTCAGGGCCTGCGAGGGGCTGTCATCCACTTCGCCGGTGCGGGCGACGACGACGTGCAGGTCCGCGATGTGCAGGTTGCCGATGTGGGCCTTGCTCCCGGTGATCACCCACTCGTCCCCGTCCCGCTCGGCGACCGCATCCATCCCGCCGATGTGACCGCCCGCCGTTGGTTCGGTGACTGCGATCGACATCAGCACCGATCCGTCAGCGACCCGTGGCAGCCACTGTGTTTTCTGCTCGTGGGTGCCGAAGTGGTCCAGTGCGCCGACGGGGATGAGGGTGGCCTGGAGGATCGCCCCCGCGGCGGCGGACATCACGGAGATCCTGTGGATCAGGATCGTCTTGGCGACGTGCCCGAGCTCCATTCCGCCGTAGGCGGCGGGCACGGTCACCCCGAACCAGCCGCGTTCGCCCATCAGCTGCGCCAGGCGCCGGTCGAACTTGCTCGTCGAGTGCTCCAGACGCGGTACGCGCGGCCCGACGTACTGATCGGCGAACAACTCTGTTTCCTGCCACAGCAGTTCATGGCGGGGAGTGAGGTAGGGGCGGAGCGTCTCGGGGGGTGGGGTGGGTGTGGCGGGCATGGTCGTCTCCCTCTCCCCGTGTGGGGTCGCAAGGCGGGGCGCGGCCGGTACCGCGGGGTGTGGGGGTCCCGGGTAGGCGGCAGATCAGGAGGCGGGCTGCGGGATCTTGAGGATGTCGGCGACGACCCGGCTGCCGTCTTGGGTGATGGCCTGGAGCCGGGCCGCGTCGTTCAAGGTGCGTGGTTCGGGGTCGATGAGGCAGACGGTGACCAGGACGAGGCCGGTGACGGCGTCGATGACCGGGCTGCCGAAGTAGCTCTGGATGCCGATGGCATCCACGACGTGGTTGCTCTGGAATCGGGGGGAGGCGGCGACGTCCCACAGGGGCAGGCCCCGTCTGCGCTGCACGACTTCGGGGCAGTAGCCGTGGCCGCGGCTCATGGTGCGGCCGACGATGGGGTAGCCGGCATCGGGTGCCGGATTGTGCATGCCGAGGAACGTCTGCTCTTCGCCGAACGCGTTCGCCATGGAGTAGAGGAAGCCGCTGCGCTGGGCGATGTCGTCGGCGACATCGTCGAGGTACTCCTGGGCTTCCAGCGGGATGCCCAGTTCGCTGAACCGGCGCAGACGGACTTCCATCTCCGCGACTTCGGTTTCCGGGTCATCGGTGAAGGTCTCGATCTGGCGTTGTGTGCTGCCGGGGCCCGGGAGGGGCGAAGCCAGGCGATGGCTGCTGGGGAAATGGGTCATCAGGCGTCCAGGAGGGCAGAGTTGGCGGATGCGACGGTCGCGGCGTACTCGGCCAGGGTGATCAGGACCCGGGCCACGGAGTCGGCGTTGCGGGCGTCGCAGAACAGGACCGGCACCTGTGTGTCCACGGCGAAAGCCTCGCGGACCTCGTCCGGGGGACGGCGCCTGGTCCCCGGGAACACGTTGATGGCGATGACGAAGGGCAGGCCGCGCTGTTCGAAGAAGTCGACCGCGGGGAAGCTCGACTTCAGCCGGCGGGTGTCGGCCAGGACCACAGCGCCGTGCGCCCCTTCGGACAGGTCATGCCAGAAGTCCCAGAAGCGGGGCTGTCCGGGAGTGCCGAAGAGATACAGCTCCACCGGTGTGGGAGCGTCCCAGCCGACACGGCCGAAGTCGAAGGCGACCGTGGTGGTCGTCTTGTCCTCGATACCCGCCAGGCTGTCGATGGCCGTGCTTTGCGCGGTGAGCACTTCCTCCGTGCGCAGCGGGGTGATGTCGCTGACGGAGCCGATGGCGGTGGTCTTGCCGACGCCGAAGCCTCCGGCGATGAGCAGTTTGGCGATCGCCCTGGCCGGTTGCGGGGATGGGGTCATGACGTCACCCGGCCTTCGCAGTCGCTTTGGGGTGCCTCCGCTTGAGACCGGCAACGACCGCATGGAGCAGCTGCAGGTCGCTGTTCCCGCTCCCCCTCTCCGGCAGGGACACGGCCAGGACGCCTGCGTCGATCAAGTCGGAGACGAGGACCCCCACCAAGGTCACGGGCAGGCCCAGGGTGCCGGCCAGCTCGACGAGCGGACGGTGCCGCTGACGGCACAACTCCACAAGCCGAACGCTCTCCTCGGACAGCCCCGGCCTGGGTGCGCGACGCCCCAGCTCCAGGACGGCGTGGAGGCTGAGCGTGTGACGGGCGTGGGTGACGCCGTTGGTCACCGCATACAGCCGGACGATGCTGGTCGTCTCGTCCAAGGCCTCGGTCTGCGATGAGTCTTGGCCTGTCGGGGAGTTCACGCGACACCGTCGACCTGACCCAGCAAGCGGATCGGGGTGGTCATGAACGGGGCGAACCGCTGCACCATGCGCCCCGTCTCGTAGGCGACCTGGCCCATGTTCGCGTCCGTGGCGGCCAGCACGAGCAGCACAGTCGCGACGCTCTTGCCGGAATCGGTGAACGCGTTGCCGACCCCGGCCTCGGTGAGGAGGAACAGGCTGTCGCTCCGCTCGATGAGGAGCTGCTGTACTGGCCGCTTGTCTCCCGTCGGCCCGGTGGTCCCCTTTGCCAGGGACATCAATCCCGAGGCCGCCGCAGCCAGTTCATCAAGCCAGTCGATGTCGGCCTTGGAGGTCATGTGCGAGGGGTGGACCTGCTTGATGCCGTCGCGTGAGGCCAGCACCGCGTGCGTGACGCCGGTGGTGTCCTTCACGAACTCGTCGAGCAGGCCGGTCATCTGCTCCCTGGTCTTCTCAAGGGAGTGCGCTGAGGTTGACGTAGTCACGTCATTAGTCATGGCGGAGAACTCCACGCAAAGTAGTGGGGGGTCAGGAATGAGGGGTCGGGGGCGTGCCGGGGCTAGGTTCTGTGCCGATCCCGGCACGGAGGCCCTCACGCCAGTCGGCCACGTTCTGGGGGTTCGCAGCCGTGGCCGGCGCGGCAGGCTCGTTGGTCACGCTGGCAGGCATCGGTCTGGTCACAGGGGTCCGTCGAGGCAGCGGGTCCGAATCCGCGAGGACGGGCTGTGCTGCGGGGCCGTCCTCGCTCGGTGCGGGGGGCGCGGCGCCTGCGTACGCCAGTTGCGGAGCGGGGGGCGCTGCGGTGGGGACCGTGATGGTGCCGACCGTGGGGGTGACGGCGAGGAGGTACTGCCGGGGGATGACGACGTGGGCGGTGGTGCCGCCCATCTTGTTCATCTCCAGCCAGACCTTCAGGCCGTACCTCGCGGCGATCTTCGAAGTGGTGATCAGACCGAAGTTCCCGTCACGGACCTGGCCCGCGACATCGGCCTCCTCCGGGTGGGCGAGGAGATGATTCAGCCGCTCCCGCTTGGCCGGGGCCATCAGGTGACTGGCCCGGTCCTCCACCTCGATCAGCAGGCCCTGTGCCACTTCTTGAGCGCGGACGGTGACCTTGGTCGCGGCACTGGAGTGCTCCAGACCGTTGTCGATCAGCTCGGCGAGCAGGTGAGTGATGTCAGGGTGGATGTGCGCAGGCAGTGCGAATCTGTTGCCGACGTCACCCGGAACCGTGTCGACGCGCTCGTATTTGACCACCTCGGACTTCGCTCCGCGCAGCACGATGGCCACTGGCATGGAGGACCGTGTCTCGCGAAGCGACTGGCCGCCCAGGACGACGGACACGCTCTCCACCATGCGGCGCAGCCGCGTCGCGAGGTGGTCGATCCGGAAGCATCGGTGCAGCAGCACCGCATCCTCCGTCGACATCTGCAGGAGCGTCATGTGCTCCAACAAGGCACCGATCAGCCCGTGTTGGCGCCGCGTCAAAGCCCGATGCATCGCGACGAGCACCGCCGCCTGAGACTCGTCGTGCGTCCGTTGCAGACTGAACGCACCCTGCACCTGCAAGTTACCGATCAGCGCGATGACTTCCTCAACCGGATCGTCGCCAGCTGGCTGAGGCTCGGGAGGGAGCGGCGGCCGGGTGCCTTTGCACAGCTGATCCGCCGTCCAGATCATGGTCTGTTCAGCCGCGCCCACGGCTTCCTTGATCTGCTCGAACTCGGCAATGCGGCGCTGCTGAAGCGAAACAGCCACGGCCCGTATTCGTAGGCAGCCCGCTAACCCGGCGATGACCACGCTGCCACCGAGCGCCAACGCGAGCCGCATGATCGTGAACTCGTACAGCCACGCGGCCAAGAGCGTCACACTCCACGAGGCAACGAGACACAACAGCGGTACGGCCAGCACACCAGTAAGTTCGTCGAGGAGGTAGCGGTCCACCCGTGGGCGGCGGTCTCGTCTGCGGCGATGGGTGACCGGGCGGGTGGGGGGCACACGGTCGGACATTTGGGAAAGTCCTCAATAGTCGATTTGAAAAGGTTAAATAGGTGCATTAACTACCTTTCAGGCCTGCATCAGCCGAATCTGTGCCTGGATGGACTTTCCGCCACCGATGGGCGAAGCGTCCCAATCGATGTCGCATCCCAAAGCACGGATGAGACCCAGCCCCGTCTTCCCTTCCTCAGCCACAGCGGCTTCGTATCCGCCGAACTCAGGGCTCGGGTCCGTCACCTCGATAAGGAGTTCCTCGTCTTCACCGATGACCAAGGCGAGCGTTACTTCACCAGTGCCAACGTGTTTCACCGCGTTGCACACCAGTTCCGTGACCACCCTGGCGGCGATCGATCGATTGCCAGCCCACGCCGCCATAGCCAAGGTCGTGCGCGTGTGCAGGCGAGCTAGCCGGGGGGTGCCTGGCTCCATGAGCCACGTTCTCGCCCATCGCTGAGGGCGGACCGGAACGCATCCTTGAGTAGTTGCCTGCTCCCAGGTAGGGCCCGACGGGGATGGCACGTGCGGGATCATTGGGGAGGCTCCCGCCATACGCGATCGCTGTGTGATGAGCTGAGCGGCACCTCGCACCAAGCAACTGCCCCGTCCTCGGAGAATCCCCAGGACCCGCCCAACTCTTGGGTGACGAAGGCCTTGACCAGAAACAGGCCGCGGCCACTCTCGTTCATCGGGCCGACGGATCGCGGCCGGGGAGCGGCCGAAGGAGACCAGTCGTGTACCTCAATCCGAACGTGTCCGTCGGATTTCAGACGGCCGCGTAGTCCGAACGCTTCGGCCTGGGCGTGCAGGATGGCATTGGTGCAGAGCTCGGACACCACGAGCAGTACGAGGTCGGCCCGCTCGCCCTCCATCCCGCACAGAAGCTTCAGCCACACTCCGGTGAGGCGACGGACGTGCCCAACGTAGGACGGGTCGGCTTCCACAGCGGTGTCGAAGACTGGGAGCACGGTCGTTGGTGCTTCCACTGCGGAGTGCGGGGACGCCTCCAACAGGCTGGTCAGCCCGGTATCGGCAGCTCCGAAGAGCATGGGGACTCCCTACTTACGGCCGGGTTCGGGCGTGCACCCGCTGTTTGATGGGGCGAGAGAGCACAAGAGAGCTGCGCGACGATTGCGCTGCAACGGCGGGCGCCGGAGGAAAGGGGCGTCTATACCGACCAAGGCGGGGGCATTCGCGGCGTCAGCGAGGGCGAGCCGGCGCATGCGGTCGCCCGCTGTCCGGCGCGGGGCAGTCATGACGCCGCCTCCGCAGTCGGAGCTGACTCGGCCGAACGGCTCGGGTAGAGCACCGCGCCGATCTCCTCGTAGAAGCTCTCCGTCTGTTCAGCGGTGAGGACGAGCGCCACTACTTCTACGGTCTCCGCTCCGCTCATCACGGTGAGCGGAATGGCAATGCGGCCAGCCTGCGTGTGGTGTATCGGTCGGCCCTCCGCACGCTCGACCCACAGGGCGGGCAGAGGCGCAGCGGAGGACTTGGCTCGGAGGTGACCCTTCGTCATAACGCTTTAACGTAGGGCCATTTGACAAGATCACCCCTGAATGCGATTCAGGGCTGATTGGGATTCAGGGTCAGGAACAGAAATTCAGGGTGCCCCACGGATCACGCGGCGATCCCGAGGTGAGTGGCCACCGCCCTCAAGTCGTCCCGGAACAAGGGCTTCTCCCTCTTCAATAGATCGGTCACCGCCTCCCTGACCAGGGGAGAGAACACGATCTCCTCCGGCGACTGCTGCCGGAGCTTGGTCAGCACGTGCACCGTGGCGTAGTCGTCGCGTGCGATGCGGTTGCAGTTCATGACCTCGATCAAGTACCGGGTCCGGCGCTCCAGTGGCAGTTCCGGATTGATCTCTACAGTGTCGGCCAGGCGCAGAGCCTCGCTCGCGTTGCCTTCTTCGGCGGTCAGATGCACCTCGTGCATGGATACGTTCGTCGGCCCGAAGCACGTGTGCCAGTGGTTGCGGTCCCCACCTACGCGCGCAGCCGCCGCCTTCGCGCCGCGGTAGAGGTCCCATGCGACGGGGCCCTTCGCGGCGCGTACGGCGGCGACCGCCGCCTGAAGGTGCAGCGCGCCGTACGCCGACCAGTGCTCGGCGGGCGAGTCGTCGGTGGGCGCACAACTAGCGATCGTCTGGCGTGCGAGCTCCACGCTGTCGTGCACCTCGCCGACCGATGTGAGGACACAAGAGAGGCTCCAGGCTGCGGCCGCCATGAGGGCCGGGTCTCCGGTGTTGTCGGCAAGCGACAGACCGCGGTCAGCGGCGATCCGAGCAAGGGTCGGCTCGCCGACGCGACGCAGCCAAATCTGGTGGAGACCGTAGAGGCTGATGAGCTGACGAAGCGCCACCTGCTCCTCGTTGCCGCTCGCATCGCGCAAGACCGCGTGCCCTTGACGCAGGAGCACTGGCAGGCGGGCTCCGACGTCTTGGTACCGCCCCTTGGCCTGCGTCTCGTAGACCTTCCACGCGTCGTCGACAGAATCCGTGAAGTCCTGGACACTCACTGCTCCCACCGTGTTGGGCAGCAGTGAGGACGGTAGGGACAGGGCGCTTCGGATCTCGGGAACGTGCTCGTGCTCCGAGTCCAAGCCAGCGCCGACGCTGGACAGGAAGCCGCCCGTCAGATCCTCCAGCTCACAGCGGAGCACCCGCTTGAGCTCGAAGAGCAATGAGAGCTTGTCGATCGGGATCTGCTCATGCTCTACCTTGTAGACCCAGTTCTCCGAGCGGCCGATCAGCTCTCCAAGACCCTTCTGCGACAGGCCTCGTCGCTCGCGAAAGTACTTGACTCGCATACCGATGGTGAGCAACTCGCGTGCATTAAACATGAATTGACCTGTTCTCCGCGTGGGTTGGGCACTCAGATCAAGCGTAGGCCCGTTCGCCGTCCTGAAGGGGAGTACTCGAAGTCTCTCCCCCGTACTGCAGCCCGATACTCGACTGCGTCTGATTGCCTGATGATGGGCAACTCACGGTGATTTTTCATAGATTGACCCGTTATCCACGTGGGTTGGCGCTCAGATCAAGCGTAGGTCTGCACTCCGTCCAGAAGGGGGGATACTGGGTGTCTCTCCCCCTCCGGGAGGGTGCTCAAGGTCCCTCACCAGACCGGCGGGGAGACCGCCTTACGACGTGCGTCTCGCAAGGAGCCCCTTTGTCCTCCTCCTACCGCGGCCTGATCCTCGACTTCGGCGGAGTCCTCACCACGCGAATGCGGCTCAACGGCGAGGCCTTCGAACGCTCCGAAGGACTTGAGCCTGGCGCCTACTTTCACGCCCTCAACGAGAACCCTGAAGGCGTGCGTGTCTACTCTGCGCTCGAAGTCGGTAAGGCTACCCAGGAGGACTGGAACCGGGTCATCGGCGGGATCCTCGGCATCGACTCCACCGACCTCATGCGCCGAGCACTGGCGAACCTTAGGCCGGAACCGGCCATCGTGGCGGCCACGGAGAAGGCTCGTGCCACTGGGATTAGGGTCGCGATGTTGTCGAACAGCTTCGGCTTGACTCCTTACAATCCGTACGAGGCGCTCGGCATGTGGGAGGACGCGTTCGACGCGGTGATCCTGTCCGAGCGGGAGGGCGTGCGCAAGCCGTCGCCGGCCATCTACCTACGAGCACTGGCTGAATTGGGGTTGTCCGGGCCCGAGTGCGTCTTCGTCGACGACCACGCCGAAAACCTTCCACCAGCCGAGGCGCTCGGGATCCGTACCATCCACCACACGACCGATCCCGAGGCCACCGCGACTCAGCTTGATGCACTTCTGGCGCGTGCGGCTGCCTAGGGCCCGTCCGGTGGGTCGGTGACGATCTGAAGATCGACTTCCACCCAACTGCAGAACCGTCGGCGACGACGCCCAGCACGTTTCTGCCGAACGGCGGAACGCACACCGGGTGCTGGCCTCAAGCGCATGACCCCGGCCAGCCAGTCGGGACATCGCGCTCATGAGATCGATGGCAGAGACCGTCCAGCAGGCCCTGCAAGGTGCGCTGGCCGGTCGAAACACGGTCAGCATCCGCAGCACCCTGATCGAGATGCTGGAACGAGGTCTCAGCGGCCCACAAGGCGGCCCGCAGGATCGCCGAGGACGGGGACGCGGCCCTCATCTCTCTACTTCCTGACCAGGCCGGCGCCAACGCCTACGGGTCGCGGGGCTACAAGTCGGGCCTCGAACTACTTGACCGTGAACGAGAAGATCATCAAGGATTTACCCTGCCGCGTCGAGCTTGCCACAGAGAAATAGGACGCGATCATCGACGAAGGCATGCGGCTTACTCAGGAGAAGATCGCAAGCGACCCATTGCTAAAGTGCGCTGCGTGCGCCCACCTGCCGCGACGTCGAGAAGCCGGCGACCGCTCTAATCGCGGAGCCACGCGGAACTCAGGAAACGAATTCCTCTTCCAGGAGAGTCGCGATCTCCCTGTCATATCCTTCAGGTGTGGTTACCAGTTGCCTACCTGTTGCGGCTTTCGACAGCCCGAAGTACGCCTCTATGTGCGCCAGAGGCTCTCCGTTCCTCACTGCTGCTATTGCGGCTCGGCGTAGATCGGACACCGTTACATCGAGACCAGCTTCTCGCGTCCGCACCCGAAAAAGTCGCGATAGTGAATAGGAATTCCTAGCCGTCTGCAATCCCAATAGCAGTGGTTCATCCGGCTCGGCCTGCGCCACCGCCAGCTGAGCGTCGACAGCATCGGCGGCAGTTGCTGCTACTCGAATATCCCGAACTCGCCGCCTCCCTCGTATCGTCACGCGGGGTTCGGTGCCTGAGGACCAGTCCCCAACAAGAAGCCCCGTCACCTCCCCCTCCGTAGTCCAGAAAGCAGCAATAGCGAAGATGCCGCATATAGAAGTTGGTCGCTTCGGGTGCTCTGAAGGGCGGCTCGCGCGACCGTTATAGGTAGGAGGGGATTCTGCTCTGCTTTGCTCGTTGTCATGTCGCGACCCTAGCTTGTTTGCGTCACCGAGCGATAGCGAATCCGAGCTTGATGTCTTTCAAATTACGCGCCCTCCCCTTTCGCTCCCTGCTGCTCAGCCGGCCAGCCAGGTACCTGAGGCGTGCCCCATGGAGGTGCAGCCTCCACCGCTGACGGCCTACGCGGGCGGCGTAGGCCGCACCTCCAATCTGACCCCGCCACACCCTCTCCCTCGCAGTCGCATCGACTTTCATCTACAAGCGTTTACGGCAAAAGCTAGCTAAACGGGCTAAATAGGACTCTAGATGCCTGTTGCATCATGCTCGACTGGGTTACCGTCTACCTCGATCATCTACACCTGTTGATGGCGTGGCGACGGTGCTCCCATGCGTGATGCCTGCGCCGGGCCCGTCCATCCAGGGGGAGGACCGCTAGGTAAAGGGAGGCGTGATCTTGTCGGACTACGGGTTGGTGCACAGGTGGTTTCCCGACTCGGATTCATTCGCAGTATCGGTCTCGGTACGGCCATGATGAAAGCGGGAAAGGCTTCCGAAGCCCCTTCTTTTAATTCACCAGACCGATATATGATGCCCCGTGAGGTGGAACGCCGGCTTGGCATTTCGCCTTCGACGCGGCGGCGGTGGACGAATCGTGGTCTGCTGCGCGCTGTTCCTCTGGGTCCGTACTACCGGCCCGGCCCAGGAGACAATCGGGGAGGGAACAGGAATGGCAGTCGGGTGCGCTATAGCGAACATGAGGTCAACGACCTCTTCGAGCGCATCAAGAAGGGTGAGCTTGCCAGATCGCCTAAGCCCCTGGATCCCTAGGTATCGCAGGCCCAGAGGAACTGGAGATCTCCCACGGAAGGGGCACATGGCCGAGTCCGACGCACCGTTTGACCGGTGGCACAAGAAGCATCCGAAAACAGGTGACATGCAGTGCAAATGCGGCACCAAGAAGAACCCACTGTACCCGTCCGCCGATCACGGGAGGGGGTTGCAGTGGCAGGCTCGTTACACGGATCCGAAGGGCAAGCCTCGTCGGCCGATGTTCGGCACATGGGAGGAGGCCCGGGATCACCTGGACAAGATACGAGTAGCCTTGCGCAGCAACTCGTGGGTGGACCCCGAGCCCGGAAAGAAGCCTGTCGCGTTCTATGCGGACGAGATGATCGCAAGGCGGAAAAAGAAGAAGAAGAATGACAACACGATTGGCAACTATGAGAGCCATCTCAAGTGCCACATCAAGCCCTTCGCGGGAACCAGACCTTCGCAGTCCCTGACCCGTCGGGACACGATGGCCTTCATCGATTTCCTGTTGGAGCAGCCGGGGCTCAACGAGGGGTCCAGTGTCATCCAGGTATACAAGACCTGGCGCATTCTCATGAACTACATGATTGACGCGGACGTTCCACTGCCCGCCAACATCTGTGCCCGCATCGAACTCCCAGACGTCGATCCGCGCGTCAGTGTTGCACTGTCTCCTGAGCAAGTGGCGGACCTTGCCGCGGCCATGCGCGAAGTGGACCCGAGGCTGGAGATCCTGGTGTGGATCGGATCCTGTGCCGGGCTTCGCGAGGGGGAGGCCTTCGGGCTCACCAGGCAGGCCGTGAACTGGGACCAGGATCTGCTCTACGTGAAGGAGCAGCGACAGCGAGGCAAGTCCGCGAAGCTCAAGACCAAGGCCAGCTACGCGACGCTGCCGGTGGATCATTTTCTGATCATGCGCCTGAAGGAGCATCTTGAGACCTTCCCTCAGGTGGCTCCGGTCTGCGCGGACACCGAGCGCCAGCGGAGGGCAAGGGGCTACACCCCGCCGCCAGACGAAGGCCTCATCGTCACCAACAGACTCGGCCGGCCCCTTACGCGGGCGGCTTTCCGGTACCACTGGAAGCCTGCCGTGGAGCTGGCGGGCCTTCCGGACGAGACCCGCTTCCATGACCTCAAGCACTTCTACACGACGCGGCTCGGCGCTTCTGGCGAGTTTGACCCCAAGACGGTGCAGGCTCTCTCGCGTCACGCAAACTTCAACGAGACGTGGGACACGTACGCCCACCCCCCGCTTGCTGTTCAGGGGGTCAAGGTGAGCACCTTCGGATCCTTGTTCGCAGCGCCGTGACCAACGTCCCCCAGCGCGCATATGTCGCGCCGTGGGGACTTGACCCGACCCGACCTTGTTGTGCAAGACTCACTGTCAGTTCGAGGCTACCCATCGCGACGCGAGGGGGGTACCGGTCCGTGGAACGATCGGTGCACTCGATTCGACCCCGATTCGACCCCGTAAGTACCGGCAGAGCGGATCAACGCTCTGACCAGGGAAGATGGGGTGCAGCAGAGGCTACTGGCCTTTACCGCCAGTACTCGGCCGTCGAGCTCGCGCAGACCCGCGGGTTCGAGGATGTCTGGCATCTCCTGGTCCACGGCGAACTGCCGGACGCCGGACGGGCTGTGGCCTTCCGTGCCGAGACCGCGGCGCTGCGGCGGCTGCCGGACGAGGTGCGGGTCGCGTTGCCTGCGATCGCGGCGGCGAGCGGACGGTCCGGGCCGCTGGCCGGCATGCGGACCGCGTTGTCGCTGCTCGGTGCGGCGAAGGGGTTCCGGCCGGTGTACGACATCGACCCCGACGAGCGGCGACGGGACACGCTGGTGGCGGCCGCAGCCGTGCCGACGCTGCTCACCGCGTTGCACCGGCTCGGCAAGGGGCTCGATCCGGTGGAGCCGCGGGAGGATCTCTCGTACGCGGCGAACTATCTCTACATGTTGACGGGCGCGGAGCCGGAGCCGCAGCGGGCCCGGGCGGTCGAGCAGTACTTGATCTCAACCATTGATCACGGCTTCAATGCATCAACCTTCACGGCGCGGGTCATCGCGTCGACCGGGGCGGACGTGGCGGCGTGCCTCGTGGGGGCCGTGGGGGCGCTGTCCGGGCCGCTGCACGGGGGCGCGCCCAGTAGGGCGCTGGACACCCTGGATGCGATCGGCACACCCGACCGCATCGACCCCTGGATTCGTGAGCGTGTACTCGCCGGTGAGCGGATCATGGGCTTCGGCCACGCCGTCTACCGCACGGAGGACCCGCGTTCCCGGATGCTCCGGGAGGTCGCGCAGCGGTTCGGCGGACCCCGCGTGGACTTCGCCGTCGAGGTGGAACGCCATGTCGAGGCGATCCTGGCGGAGTTGAAGCCGGGGCGGGAGCTGCACACCAACGTCGAGTTCTACGCGGGCGTGGTCATGGAGCTGTGCGGACTGCCTCGCGAGATGTTCACTCCGACGTTCGCGTCGGGGCGGGTGGTGGGGTGGAGCGCCAACATTCTGGAGCAGGCGGCGGACTCGAAGATCATCCGACCGGTGGCGCGGTATGTGGGGCCGGGGGCGCCGGTGGCGGTGCCGGTGGGGTGACAGAACCTTGTCAGGCAGGGGGTGGAGGTACATCGGGCTGCTGCGCGTTTCGAATCGCTCTCTCGAAGATCCTGAACAACCGCCCTTCGTCAGTGTCGGGCGGCAGCACTTCCTTGGCGCTGCGAGAGGCCTCCCAATACCGAGTGAAGGCAGGACTTTGAACCAGGGTCCCTGCCCGTGCGATCAGCTCGGTCTCGGTGATGCCTCCCCACTTGTAGACCAACAAGTAGTGACTGAAGGTCAAGTTGGCGAAGAGATTCTGCCGGAGGGTCTGTGCCGACTCGCCTGGAAAGTCGTTCCAGACCTCGGCCAGGCCGGGATCGGCCATGGCCATCTGTGTCAGTTGCACATGCAGGGACCGTAAGTCAGCCTCTGCGCTCCGGTGCAACTCGTTGCGAGAGGAGACAAGTTCCTCGCGTTGCATGGCGAGTTCGTGACGCTGCATCCGTAGCTCGCGCTGCTGGAGCAGAAGGGTGGCCACCAGCAGGAGCAGTGCCAGGCCCGAGAAGACCGCGCTCACTCCACCGAAGTATTCCCCGAGAGAGCTGCGCTCCAGGGCCGTACGTCTGTCGCCGTTGGCTTCCTCCACGCCACGGGCGAGCCACCCGCTCACCACAACGGATGCGGCACCGACGGCACCGGTGACGACAAGCGCGACGGAACCCCACGCGCACGCGACAACTACCGAACGCCATATGCGATGTGTCGCCATCCGTGCCTCCCCCGAGAGCCTGCGACATCCTTCCCATGGCTCGGAACGGGGAAACGGCGTTGCCGAAGGCCTGCGTACGGCGGATGCCCGCACCGGATTGCGAGTGCGGGCATCCTTCGGTCAGCTGTTGGGGATGAAGGCCTTGGCGCAGGTGAGAGTGTCGCGGTCGACGACCACAACAATCTCGGACGGGGCCAGCGCACGCAGCCTCGGGTAGTCCCTTCGGATCTCCGCAGTCCTCTCTGTACCGATCACCGCGAATCGGCCGTCGTGGAGTTCGAAGATGTCGGGGCAGTGGGCGCCGCAGGTGCTGCCCCTCGCTTGAGGGGGAAGGCCGATGCGTCGCTTTATGTGGAGGCGGGAGGCGGACAGCCGACAGGCGGCTTTGCGACCCAAGTGGATGGTCATCCTTATCCCTTCGGGTGTTGACGAGGTGAGAGAGAACCGGCTCGGGGCCTCTGGCGTACGGCCTGGGACGGACCGTTCGTCAGACGCGTCGCCAGTGGCGAAGGGAGTTCCGGACGCTCATGCCTCCGGAATGTCACCCTTGGCCCTGATGAGTGTGTCCCGGGTGATGACGACGATCCGCTCGTAGTCCGCTCGCGACGCGTCGGCGGGGAGTTCGCCGTCGAGTTGCTCCGTGACGTCCCTGCCGATCACGGCGAAGCTTCCGTCGGCCAATTCGAAGATGTCAGGGCAGTTGCCCCCGCCCCCGCTCCCCCGAGCGCTGGGAGGTACACCGATCCGACGGATGATCTGACTCACTGTTGATTCCTCTGGTCTCACGTCTGAAGAGCTTGCGCACAACGACTGCGGGGTGGAGGCGGCCCTGTGGGGTGCGCTTGCCATCCGGCGGCGTGAGCGACGTCTTGTGGAGTCGCTCTACGCGATCGAGCGTGAGTCAACCCCAGCGACGTCCGGGACAACTGGGGACTTCATCCGTTCGTTATGGCCCGAGGGTGTGAATCACGAGAGTGCGATGCCGTCAGTCACCTGGAAGGTCGCCGACCACCCACCACTCGTCCCCGTCTGCTTCATCCAGTTGCCGAAGCAACTCGTCCACCATCCGGCCGAGCTCGGCTTCGTCCGACTCTTCGGGGAGAGTCGCCCGTTGCCCCCGAGTGGCATGCCAGTACTCCCTGACGACGGGATTCTGTACGAGACCGCGGATCAACCCGAAGAACTCTTCACGGCTGATGTTGCCGATGCGGTAGTAGAACAGCAGGTTGGTGTACAGCGCGTTTGCGAAGAGGTACTGGCGCCGTTTCTGCTGTGCTGTCGGCACCTCGAAGATGTCCAGGACCTCGGCCAGCTCAGGACTGTCGATGGCCTTGCTCAGGAGTTCCCAGTGCAGGCGCTGCTGATTGGCCAGGTTGGCGTGGCGCTGGCCGTCCACCACCCGCTCCTCCAGGAGGGCGAGGCGTAGGCGCAGGGTGTGAAGCGCGCGTTGTTGTGCGGTCAGAGCGGCGAGCGCTCCTGTCACCAGGCCGAGGCCGGCTGCCAAAGGAGCGGCGAGCCCCCGTACTCCACGCTTCCGTGTGGCCATGTCAACCCCCGATTCAGGCGGCCGTCCGCCGGTCGTCGGGGTGCGGGTCGACTGATGGGGACCGGCGAGCGGTGGGCGGCGCTTGCCGTCTCCCAGGGTGCCGAGCGGCTCTGATCGGCGGGGGAGGCGGAGAGGAGGCGCACGGAGGGAAGTGAGGGTCGCACGAACCGGCGCCTTGCCCAACGTCTGCCCCGCAAGTGCTGCTAACAATCGTTCACTTCGCAGTGATTATTCCGGCTCGTATCCTGGTCCGGCACGGAAACCTTCGCCGTGCGCCGGGATCGCGATCCGGTGCACGCAGCAGCGCGAAAGAGGTCGCACGTTGAGCAAGCCGAGCGGGAGCCCCCGGCAGATCCCGGTCGTCGTGCTTGCCGGATTCCTGGGTTCCGGCAAGACCACCCTCCTCAACCATCTCCTGCACCGCAGCGGCGGCAGCCGTATCGGCGCCGTCGTCAACGACTTCGGCGCCATCGAGATCGACGCCATGGCCGTCGCCGGCGCCCTCGGCGACTCCACCGTCTCCCTCGGCAACGGCTGCCTCTGCTGCGCCGTCGACGTCACCGAACTCGACGGCTACCTCGCCAGGCTCGCCCACCCCGACACCGGCATCGATGTCATCGTCATCGAGGCCAGCGGCCTCGCCGAGCCGCAGGAACTCGTGCGCATGGTGCTCGCCAGTGAGCAGCCGGGGATCGTCTACGGCGGTCTCGTCGAGGTCGTGGACGCCGCCGAATTCGACGACACCCGCGCCAAGCACCCCGAGCTCGACCGGCATCTCGCCCTCGCCGACCTCGTCGTGGTCAACAAGCTCGACCGGGCCGCCGACGCCGAGCGCGTCCAGAAGACCGTCCGGTCTCTCGTCGACCGCGCCGCCGTCGTCCCCGCCACCTACGGCCGCATCGACCCCGAGTTCCTCTTCGACTGCCGGCCCAGCGAGGAGCGCATCGGACAGCTCTCCTTCGACGACCTCCACGATCACACCCACGATCTCAAAGACCAGAGCGGCCACCTGCACACCGGCTACGACACCCTCTCCTTCACCTCCGACGCCCCCCTCGACCCCCGTCGGTTCATGGCCTTCCTCGACAGCAGGCCCGAGGGTCTCTACCGGATCAAGGGATACGTCGACTTCGGGCCGTGCGACGTCCGCAACCGTTACGCCGTGCACGCCGTGGGACGGTTCCTGCGCTTCTACCCGGAGGCCTGGGCGCCCGGCGACGCCCGTCTCACCCAGCTCGTCCTCATCGGCACCGGCATCGACGCCCCCGCCCTCGGCAAGGAGCTGGAGGCGTGCAAGCGGGACGCGAACGCCCCGCAGGCCGATGAGCACGGCATGTGGGGCGTCCTTCGCTACGTACAGGATCCCGACGACCAGGACCCCGGGTTCTAGACCGGTCCCGCCACCACCGACACCGTCTTCGCCAGCGACACGCCAGAGCCGTCACGACGAGGGTCGATCTCCGGGAGGTCGGCCGGTGTGCCGTTCTTCTGCGCGGCACGGGCCGGGACGGCGCCCGCCCAGGCCAGGGACAGGCAGTCCTCGCCCTTCAGGAACCGCTGGCAGCGGACACCGCCCGTGGCGCGGCCCTTGCGCGGGTACTGGTCGAACGGAGTGAGCTTGGCCGTCGTCTGGACGGAGTCGTCGAGCGTGCCGCGCGACCCCGCGACCGTGAAGACGACCGCGTCCGCTGCCGGGTCCACCGCCGTGAAGGAGATGACCTTCGCGCCCTCGGTGAGCTTGATGCCCGCCATACCGCCCGCCGGACGACCCTGCGGGCGGACCTGCGCCGCCTGGTAGCGCAGGAGTTGAGCGTCGTCGGTGATGAAGACCAGGTCCTCCTCACCGGTGCGCAGCTCGACCGCGCCGACGATCCGGTCGCCCTCCTTGAGGGTGATGACCTCCAACTCCTCCTTGTTGGTCGGGTAGTCGGGCACCACACGCTTGACGACGCCCTGCTCGGTGCCGAGCGCCAACCCGGGGGAGGACTCGTCGAGCGTGATGAGGCAGACCAGCGTCTCGCCGTCCTCCAGGGAGAGGAACTCCGACAACGGGGCGCCGCCCGAGAGGTTCGCGGCCGCCTCCGGGAGCTGCGGCAGGTCGATGACGTTCAGGCGGAGCAGACGCCCGGACGACGTGACCGCGCCGATCTCGCCCCGCGCGGTGGCCTGCACCGCCGAGATGATCACGTCATGCTTGGCGCGCTTGCCGCCGGGCTCCTCCGGGAACGGCTCGCCGTTCGCCGTACGGGCCAGCAGCCCCGTCGAGGACAGCAGCACCCGGCACGGGTCGTCCGCCACCTGGAGCGGCACGGCGGCCACGGGGGCCGTCGCTCCGGCCTCCAGCAGGACCGTACGCCGCTCGGTGCCGTACTTCTTGGCGACCGCGGCCAGTTCGGCGGAGACCAGCTTGCGCAGCTCGGAGTCCGACTCCAGGATCCGGGTCAGCTCGGCGATCTCCGCGTTCAGCCGGTCCTGCTCCGACTCCAGCTCGATGCGGTCGAACCTGGTCAGGCGCCGCAGGGGCGTGTCCAGGATGTACTGCGTCTGGATCTCGCTCAGCGAGAAGCGCTCGATCAGGCGCTCCTTCGCCTGCGCGGAGTTGTCGCTGGAGCGGATGATCCGGATGACCTCGTCGATGTCGACGAGCGCCGTGAGCAGGCCCTCGACCAGGTGCAGCCGGTCGCGCCGCTTGGTGCGCCGGAACTCGCTGCGGCGGCGCACCACTTCGAAGCGGTGGTCGAGATAGACCTCGAGGAGCTCCTTGAGGCCCAGGGTGAGGGGCTGTCCGTCCACCAGCGCCACGTTGTTGACGCCGAAGGACTCCTCCATCGGCGTCAGCTTGTAGAGCTGCTCCAGGACCGCCTCCGGCACGAAGCCGTTCTTGATCTCGATGACCAGGCGCAGGCCGTGGGCACGGTCGGTGAGGTCCTTGACGTCGGCGATGCCCTGGAGCTTCTTCGAACCGACCAGGTCCTTGATCTTGGCGATCACCTTCTCCGGGCCGACCGTGAAGGGCAGCTCGGTGACGACCAGGCCCTTGCGGCGGGCCGTCACCGTCTCGACGGCGACCGTCGCGCGGATCTTGAAGGTGCCGCGGCCCGTCTCGTAGGCGTCCCGGATGCCGGAGAGGCCGACGATCCGGCCGCCGGTGGGCAGGTCGGGGCCCGGGATGTGTTTCATCAGGGCGTCCAGATCCGCGTTCGGGTAGCGGATCAGGTGGCGGGCGGCCGCGATGACCTCGTTGAGATTGTGCGGCGCCATGTTGGTGGCCATGCCGACCGCGATGCCCGAGGCGCCGTTCACCAGGAGGTTGGGGAAGGCGGCGGGCAGCGCTCCCGGCTCCTGCTCCTGGCCGTCGTAGTTCGGGGCGAAGTCGACGGTGTCCTCGTCGATGGACTCCGTCATCAGGGTCGCGGCCTCGGCGGCGCGGCACTCTGTGTACCGCATGGCGGCCGGCGGGTCGTCGTTGCCCAGCGAGCCGAAGTTGCCGTGGCCGTCGACCAGCGGCACGCTCATCGAGAAGGGCTGGGCCATGCGCACCAGGGCGTCGTAGATCGACGCGTCGCCGTGCGGGTGCAGCTTGCCCATGACCTCGCCGACCACGCGGGCGCACTTCACATAGCCGCGGTCGGGGCGCAGGCCCATCTCGTTCATCTGGTAGACGATGCGGCGGTGCACCGGCTTGAGGCCGTCGCGGGCGTCCGGGAGCGCGCGGGAGTAGATGACCGAGTACGCGTACTCGAGGTACGAGCCCTTCATCTCGTCCACGACGTCGATGTCGAGGATCCGCTCCTCGTACGAGTCGTCGGGCGGCGGGGTCTTCGTGCTGCGGCGGGCCATCGCTGCCGGCTCCTCTTTTCTGGTCGCTCGCCTACGGGTCGCTCACATCGGCCCTTTGGCTCACTCTTGCTGAAGCGTGAACGGGTTCTGACGCGGACCATTGTGGACCGCGGCACTGACAGTCCGGGCCGGGACCCGGCTGAGCCGCAGGGCCGGCGCGCACTGAGCCGCCCGGCCCGGCGCCCACGCAGCGCCTTGCTCACGGTTGCCCGCAGGCTACGCGATCCGCTGTGGGCGTACGCGCCCCGGGAACTTCACCGAGGGTCCGCACGCTTGCATACAGTGGCAGGACCGGCAGGAAAACAGCTCTACAAACCGCGGTTGCCACGACCGCGACCGCGATCGAAGGGACGTACATGCCCATGGGTCACACGGCCACAGACCAGGCAGGCACCGGGGGCCTGACAGCGACCGAGCACCGCCTGGCCAACGGCCTGCGCGTGGTGCTCTCCGAGGACCATCTGACCCCGGTCGCGGCGGTGTGCCTCTGGTACGACGTCGGTTCGCGCCACGAGGTCAAGGGGCGTACCGGCCTTGCTCACCTCTTCGAGCACCTGATGTTCCAGGGTTCGAAGCAGGTGCACGGCAACGGGCACTTCGAGCTCGTCCAGGGCGCGGGCGGCTCGCTCAACGGCACCACCAGCTTCGAGCGCACCAACTACTTCGAGACCATGCCGACCCACCAGCTGGAGCTCGCCCTCTGGCTGGAGGCCGACCGCATGGGCTCCCTGCTGGCGGCTCTCGACGACGAGTCGATGGAGAACCAGCGCGACGTCGTCAAGAACGAGCGTCGTCAGCGCTACGACAACGTCCCCTACGGCACCGCGTTCGAAAAACTGACCGCGCTCGCCTACCCGGAGGGCCACCCCTACCACCACACCCCGATCGGCTCGATGGCCGACCTGGACGCGGCCACGCTTGAGGATGCGCGCGCGTTCTTCCGCACGTACTACGCGCCCAACAACGCCGTCCTGTCGGTCGTCGGCGACATCGACCCGGAGCAGACGCTCGCCTGGATCGAGAAGTACTTCGGCTCCATCCCCTCGCACGACGGCAAGCCCGCGCCCCGCGACGGCACCCTGCCCGAGGTCATCGGCGAGCAGCTGCGCGAGGTCGTCGAGGAGGAGGTCCCCGCGCGCGCGTTGATGGCCGCCTACCGGCTGCCGCACGACGGCACGCGTGAGGCGGACGCGGCCGACCTGGCCCTCACCGTCCTCGGTGGCGGTGAGTCCTCCCGCCTCTACAACCGGCTCGTACGGCGCGACCGTACGGCCGTCGCGGCCGGGTTCGGACTGCTCCGGCTGGCCGGTGCGCCCTCCCTGGGCTGGCTCGACGTGAAGACCTCCGGTGACGTCGAGGTGCCGGTCATCGAGGCCGCCATCGACGAGGAGCTCGCCCGGTTCGCCGAGGAGGGCCCCACCGCCGAGGAGATGGAGCGCGCCCAGGCCCAGTTGGAGCGCGAGTGGCTGGACCGGCTCGGCACCGTCGCGGGCCGCGCCGACGAACTGTGCCGCTACGCCGTCCTGTTCGGCGACCCCCAGCTCGCCCTCACCGCCGTGCAGCGCGTCCTGGAGGTGAGCGCCGAGGAGGTCCAGGCGGTCGCCAAGGCCAAGCTGCGTCCCGACAACCGCGCGGTGCTCGTCTACGAGCCCACCGCACCGGCCGAGATCGCCGACAGTGCCGAGGATGCCGCCGAGGACCCGGAAGCCGCGGCGACCGTAGAAGCCACCGACGAGAACGAGGAGGCGGCCAAGTGACCGAGCTCGCCGCGATGGAATTCCACCCGCAGCCGCAGGCGGGCGAGCCCAAGGTCTGGGCCTTCCCCGCCCCCGAGCGCGGGACGCTCGACAACGGCCTCACCGTCCTGCGCTGCCACCGCCCCGGCCAGCAGGTCGTCGCCGTCGAGGTGCTCCTGGACGCGCCCCTGGACGCCGAGCCGGCCGGACTGGACGGCGTGGCCACGATCATGGCGCGCGCCTTCTCCGAGGGCACCGACAAGCACTCCGCCGAGGAGTTCGCCGCCGAGCTGGAGCGCTGTGGCGCCACCCTCGACGCGCACGCCGACCACCCGGGCGTCCGCCTCAGCCTCGAAGTGCCGGCCTCCCGGCTCGCCAAGGCGCTCGGTCTGCTGGCCGACGCCCTCAGGGCGCCCGCTTTCGCGGACAGCGAGGTGGAGCGGCTCGTCAACAACCGCCTGGACGAGATCCCCCACGAGCTGGCCAACCCGTCCCGCCGCGCCGCCAAGGAGCTCTCCAGGGAGCTGTTCCCGGCGGACTCGCGCATGTCGCGCCCGCGCCAGGGCACCGAGGAGACGGTCGAGAACATCGACTCGGCGGCCGTGCGCGGCTTCTACGAGAAGCACGTGCGCCCCGCCACCGCGACCGCCGTGGTCGTCGGCGACCTGACCGACATCGACCTGGACGCACTGCTGGGCGACACCCTCGGCTCCTGGACCGGTTCCACGGGCAAGCCGCGGCCCGTGCCGCCGGTGACCGCCGACGACACCGGCCGGGTCGTCATCGTGGACCGTCCCGGCGCCGTCCAGACGCAGTTGCTGATCGGCCGCATCGGCGCCGACCGGCACGCACGCGTGTGGCCAGCCCAGGTGCTCGGCACCTACTGCCTCGGCGGCACCCTCACCTCCCGCCTGGACCGCGTCCTGCGTGAGGAGAAGGGCTACACCTACGGCGTGCGCTCGTTCGGGCAGGTCCTCAGGTCCGCCCCGGACGGCTCGGGCGCCGCGATGCTCGCCATCAGCGGCTCCGTCGACACCCCGAACACCGGTCCCGCCCTGGACGACCTGTGGAAGGTGCTGCGCACGCTCGCCGAGGGCGGTCTCACCGACGCCGAGCGGGATGTCGCCGTACAGAACCTCGTCGGTGTGGCGCCGCTCAAGTACGAGACCGCTGCGGCCGTCGCGAGCACGCTGGCCGACCAGGTCGAGCAGCACCTGCCGGACGACTACCAGGCGACGCTGTACCAGCAGCTCGCCGCGACCGGCACGGTGGAGGCCACCGCGGCCGTCGTGAACGCCTTCCCGGTGGACCGCCTCGTGACGATCCTGGTCGGCGACGCGGCTGCCATCAAGGAGCCCGTCGAGGCCCTCGGCATCGGTGAAGTGAAGGTCGTGACGGCCGAGTAGAGCGAGCGCCGTACAGGGGCCCTGGTGACGGAGGCGTCACCAGGGCCCCTTGGATGTCCGAGTCTCTTAGATGTCCGAATTGGGCAGGAGGTTGCCTGTCTGCCCTGTGGGATGCGCTACAAAAACCGTGATCGGTTTGGGGATTGAAAGTGTGCCCGCTTAGCGTCCTCTGGGCTGTCCGTCAGGCACCGCGCCGCGCCCGCGGCACCGGACAGTCATCGCCGAGTCCCCGCATGGCGCGAGCCAGGGGAGCCGGGGACCCAAATGGTAAGTCCCTGGGGTGAATCGGACGCCCGCGCGAGCCGCGAGGGGGTCCGTAGGAGACCTTCCTGCTCCGAACCCGTCAGCTAACCCGGTAGGCGAGAAGGAAGGAAAGGACCAGCCACTACATGGCGTTCACCTGCGCCACCGGGAAGCACCGTCGTCCCAGCCGGATGAAGCGCACCACCGCCCGCGCGGCGGGAGTCGCGGCCCTCGCCACCACCGGCGTCATCGGCACCATCGCAGCACCGGCGTTCGCCGCCGACAACTCCGTCAACTCCGTCGAACAGACCGGCCTCATGCCCGTCGTCAGCGCCGGCGCCTCGCTGGCCGAGCAGATCGACGCGCAGGCCGTCGCCCAGGAGCAGGCCGCCGCGCAGAAGAAGGCGGCGGCGGAGGCCAAGCGCAAGGCCGAGGCACGCGCCAAGGAGATACGCGAGGCCAAGGAGCGGGCCGCGCGCGAGGCCGAGCGCAAGCGCCTCAACGCCTTCGTCGCCCCGATCTCCGGCTCCTACATCTCCACCGGCTACAAGACCGGCGGCTCCCTCTGGTCCTCCGGCAGCCACACCGGTGTCGACTTCCACGCCGCCAGCGGCACCTCCGTGCACGCGGTCGGCCGTGGCACCGTCGTGGAGGCCGGCTGGGGCGGGTCGTACGGCAACGAGATCGTGATCAGGATGGCCGACGGGACGTACACGCAGTACGGCCACCTCTCGTCCATCGGCGTCTCGGTCGGCCAGTCGGTCACCCCGGGCCAGCAGATCGGCCTGTCCGGCGCGACCGGCAACGTCACCGGAGCGCATCTGCACTTCGAGGCCCGCACCACCGCCGAGTACGGCTCGGACATCGACCCCGTCGCCTACCTGCGCTCGCACGGCGTGAACGTCTGACGACGTACCGCGAGACCCCCGAGGCCCCGGCTCCCCGTGAGCCGGGGTTTTCGTCGTTTCAGTCCCTCCGCTGTCCAAAAAATATCCCTGGATTCCGGTCCGGCGTCGGAAATTCCCGCTGATTGCAATAGAGTCACTGAACACACGTCAATCGGAGACGTTTCACGGGGATTAAGGCGGAGGTCGGACATGCGTATTCCGGCGCACTCGGTATGCACGGCGATCCGGGACGACATCGTCGCCGGTGTCTACGAGCGCGGCAGCCGGCTCACCGAGGAACTGCTCGCCCGCCGCTACGGCGTCTCCCGCGTCCCCGTCCGGGAGGCCCTGCGCACGCTGGAGGCCGAGGGCTTCGTCGTGACGCGGCGGCACGCGGGCGCGTGCGTCGCGGAACCGACCGAGCAGGAGGGCGCCGACCTCCTGGAGATGCGCATGCTCCTCGAACCGCTCGGCGCCTCCCGGGCCGCCCAGCGGCGCACCGAGGCCCATCTGAAGGTGCTGCGCGGCCTGGTCCGACTGGGCCAGGAACGGGCCAGGCGGGGCAACAGCGAGGATCTGCGCTCCCTGGGGGGCTGGTTCCACGAGACGCTCGCCCAGTCCTCCGGCAGCCCGGCGCTGACCTCGATGCTGACCCAGCTGCGGCACAAGATCGCCTGGATGTACGTGGTGGAGGCGCCCGCCAACCCGGCGGAGTCCTGGGCCGAGCACGGCGCGATCGTGGACGCGGTGGCACGCGGGGACGGGGACCGCGCGCGGGCGATCACGGCGCTGCACACCGAGCGCTCCAGTGCGGCGCACCGTCTGAGGTTCCCCTCGGGGCCCGACCGCACGGACCGTGTGAGGACCTCGCAACCTCCTGTAAACGTGACGGGTCTGCGGCATTAACACGGGCGCCGTATACAAAGAGGAGTAATTCGCGGGGGAGTATTTCTGCTGCCTGTGAAAGGGAAATGCGAAGGGCCCGTCCGATAATTCGGACGAGCCCCTCGGTGCTTTTCAGGGCACCGGCACTCAGACGGTCTCGGGAAGCTCCTCAAGACCCTCGGCGACCAGTTTCGCGAGCCGGTCGAGAGCCGCGTCCGCGCCGTCGGCGTCGGAGGCGAGCACGATCTCCTCGCCGCCCTGGGCGCCCAGGCCGAGCACGGCCAGCATGGAGGCCGCATTGACGGGGTTGCCGTCGGCCTTGGCGATCGTCACCGGGATACCTGCGGCCGTGGCGGCCCGGACGAAGATGGAAGCGGGGCGGGCGTGGAGGCCCTCGGCCCAGCCGACGTTGACGCGGCGCTCAGCCATGTGATGCTGCCCTTCGGTGTTCAGGGTTGTCTAGACCAGTTTCCCACACGTGAAGCTCCTCCGGACAGGACCCGAAGACCCTTCCGGGGTGGGGTCGTCGGACCGCGGCCTCGGCCCGACATCCGTCCTTGCCTTCTTGCGCGTTCTCCACAGACTGCATCGCGCCGTTGTCGTACGCGAGCCGTACTCTGGGGCCCATGCAGAGCGCGTCGGACCGGCACGAGTACCCCGCCCACTGGGAGGCCGACGTAGTGCTGCGCGACGGCGGCACCGCGCGCATCAGGCCCATCACCGTCGACGACGCCGATCGCCTGGTCAGCTTCTATGAGCAGGTCTCGGACGAGTCGAAGTACTACCGCTTCTTCGCGCCCTACCCACGCCTGTCCGCCAAGGACGTCCACCGCTTCACGCACCACGACTTTGTGGACCGGGTGGGACTCGCCGCCACGGTCGGCGGTGAGTTCATCGCCACCGTACGCTACGACCGCATCGGCGAGGACGGCATGCCCGCCTCGGCTCCGGCCGACGAGGCCGAGGTCGCCTTCCTCGTCCAGGACGCCCATCAGGGGCGCGGTGTGGCCTCCGCCCTCCTCGAACACATCGGGGCCGTCGCGCGCGAGCGGGGCATCCGGCGCTTCGCCGCCGAGGTGCTGCCCGCCAACGTCAAGATGATCAAGGTGTTCACCGACGCCGGGTACACCCAGAAGCGCAGTTTCGAGGACGGCGTCGTACGCCTGGAGTTCGACCTGGAGCCCACCGACCGCTCGCTCGCCGTGCAGTACGCGCGCGAGCAGCGTGCCGAGTCGCGATCGGTGCAGCGGCTGCTCACCCCGGGTGCCGTGGCCGTCGTCGGCGTCGGACGTGCCCCGGGCGGCGTGGGCCGCAGTGTCCTCGGCAACATCCGGGACTACGGCTTCAACGGCCGCCTGTACGCCGTGAACAAGGCGTTCCCCGAGGAGCAGAAGGAGCTGGACGGGATCCCCGCGCACCGGTCGGTGCGGGACATCGACGGTCCGGTCGACCTCGCGGTCGTAGCCGTACCGGCCGAACACGTCCCCGAGGTCGTCGCCGAGTGCGGGGCCCACGGCGTGCAGGGCCTCGTCGTGCTCTCCGCCGGGTACGCCGAGAGCGGCCCCGAAGGACGTGAGCGCCAGCGTGAACTCGTGCGGCACGCACGCGCGTACGGGATGCGGATCATCGGCCCCAACGCCTTCGGGATCATCAACACCAACCCGGACGTCCGGCTGAACGCCTCCCTGGCACCCGAGACCCCCCGCCCCGGCAGGATCGGCCTGTTCGCCCAGTCCGGCGCCATCGGCATCGCCCTGCTCTCCCGGCTGCACCGGCGCGGCGGCGGCGTCACCGGCGTGACCGGCGTCTCCACCTTCGTCTCCTCCGGCAACCGCGCGGACGTCTCCGGCAACGACGTCCTGCAGTACTGGTACGACGACCCGGACACCGACGTCGTCCTCATGTACCTGGAGTCCATCGGCAACCCCCGCAAGTTCACCCGCCTCGCCAGGCGTACGGCGGCGGCGAAGCCCCTGGTGGTCGTGCAGGGCTCGGGAACCGCCCCGCAGGGCCACGCCGTCCGCGCCACGCGGCTGCCGCACGCCACGGTGTCCGCACTGCTCAGGCAGGCCGGTGTGATCCGGGTCGACACCATCACCGAACTCGTGGACACCGGCCTGCTGCTGGCCCGCCAGCCGCTGCCCACCGGCCCCAAGGTGGCGATCCTCGGCAACTCCGAGTCGCTGGGGCTGCTGACGTACGACGCGTGCGTGGCCGAAGGACTCAGGCCGACCCACCCGCTGGACCTGACGACGGCCGCCTCCCCGGACGACTTCCACGCCGCCCTCTCGCGCGCGCTGGCCGACGACGGCTGCGACGCGGTGATCGTGACGGCGATCCCGGCGGTGGGGGAGGGCATCGCCGAAGCGTCCGGCACAGCGGGGGCCACCGGGGACGCGGCGCTGGCGGAGGCTCTGCGCTCGGCGGCCGAGCGGGTGCCGGGCAAGCCGGTCCTGGTGGTGCACGTCGAACTGGGCGGCCTCGCGGAGGCCTTGTCGGCGGCGACGAGCACGGCACCATCGACAGCGAGCGGCACGACAGCGAGCGTGACGACAGCGTCGGGCACGGCCGCCACATCATCGTCGACGACCGGCACGGAACCCTCGCCGACGACCGGCACCGCAGCCCCGCGCACCGCCGGTGACGCGGCACGGACCGTCGGCGGGACCGCGAGGCCCTCTCCCGCCCCGGCGCCCGGAGCCATCCGCGCCGACCACCCCTTCCGCGCCCTGGACCGGCTGCGAGCCCCGACCCCAGCCGCGACCAGGACCGGCCCCGGAACACCCGCCTCCGCGACCGGAGCGCAAGCTCCCGGAGCCGGTCCCGCCCCTGCCACCGCCCCCCGCCTCATCCCCGCCTACCCCGCCGCCGAACGCGCGGTGCGCGCCCTCGCCGACGCCGTGCAGTACGCCCAGTGGCGCCGGGAGGCCGCCGAACCCGGCAAGGTGCCCGAGTACGAGAACATCGACGAGAAGGGCGCCGCGTCTCTGATCGACGGCCTCCTCGCGCGTGGGCAGGGCCTCACCCTCGGCACCGAGGAGACCTGCGACCTGCTCGGCAAGTACGGCGTCCAGGTCCACCGCGCGCTGCCCGCCCAGACCGCCGACGCCGCCGCGGAGGCCGCCAGCACCCTCGGCTACCCGGTCGCCCTCAAGGCCACCGCCCCGCACCTGCGCCACCGCGCCGACCTCGGCGGCGTACGCCTCGATCTCGCGGACGAGGAGCAGCTGCGGCGGGCGTACTCCGAGCTGACCGAACTGTTCGGCACGCCCGACGAACTGCGGCCCGTGGTGCAGGGCATGGCCCCGCGCGGAGTCGACACAGTGATCCGGGCCGTCATCGACCCCGCCGCCGGCGCCGTGCTCTCCTTCGGGCTCGCCGGAGCCGCCTCGCAGCTGCTCGGTGACACCGCGCACCGGCTGATTCCGGTCACCGACCGGGAGGCGACGACCCTCGTCCGCTCGATCCGGACCGCACCGCTCCTCTTCGGCTGGCGGGGTTCCACACCGGTCGACACACCCGCCCTGGAAGAGCTTCTGCTGAGGGTGTCCCGGCTGGTCGACGACCATCCCGAGGTCGTCGCGGTAACCCTGGAGCCGGTCGTCGTCGCCCCGCGCGGCCTGAGCGTCCTCGGCGCCTCCGTACGGCTCGCGCCGCCGCCCGCCCGCGACGACCTCGGCCCGCGGACCCTCCCCGCGTACTGAGCTGCGGCGAGCGGTGCCTCGCAGTCAGTGGTCCACCGTAGGATGGACGTCATGGCCAAGACCAGTACGACGACCCAGGGGCTGCGAGCGGCGATCGAGCGCAGCGGCTACTACCCGGCCCTCGTTGCCGAGGCGGTGGAGGCCGCCCTGGGCGGCGAGCCCATCCGGTCTTACCTGGTCCACCAGGAGACGACGTTCGACCAGAACGAGGTGCGGCGGCACGTGACCGTGCTCGTCCTCACCGGCAACCGCTTCATCGTCAGCCACACCGACGAGCAGGCCGCCGACAGCACGTCCCCGACGCCGTACGCCACCACCTCCACCGAGTCCGTGAAGCTTGGCCGGATCTCGTCGGTCGTGGTCAGCCGGGTCGTCGCCAACCCCGAGCAGTACCAGCCGGGCACCGTGCCCCGCGAGGTCGTGCTGACCATCGGCTGGGGCGCGGTCTCCCGTATCGACCTGGAACCCGCCGCCTGCGGCGACCCCAACTGCGAGGCGGACCACGGCTACACCGGCAGCTCCACGGCCGACGATCTCAGCCTGCGCGTCAGCGAGGCAGGCGACGGCCCGGACACCGTGCGCCAGGCGCTCGCCTTCGCCCAGGCCATCTCCGAGGCGACCGCGGACGTCACCCGCTGATGGCGGCGCAGCCCGCCTCCGCCTGGGACCACCCGGAACCACTCGCCCTCGACACCGCCCCCGTCCCCGAGTACGGCACCGGCTCCCTCACCGACCTGCTGCCCACCCTGGCCGCCGGCATGGCCGTACCCGGGATGACCGCCGCGATCCCCGAGCTCACGCCCGCCGACCGGAACTGCGTGTTCCTGATCGACGGTCTCGGCTGGGAGCAGCTGAGGGCGCATCCGGACGAGGCACCCTTCATGACCTCCCTGCTCGGCAGCTCGCGCGGCGGCACCGGGCGCCCCCTGACCACCGGCTATCCGGCGACCACCGCGACCTCCCTCGCCTCCGTGGGGACCGGACAGCCGCCCGGCGCCCACGGCCTGCCCGGCTACACCGTGCGCAACCCGGCCACCGGCGAGCTGATGAACCAGCTGCGCTGGCAGCCCTGGACCAAGCCCCAGGCCTGGCAGCCGTACCCCACCGTCTTCCAACTCGCCGACCAGGCCGGGGTGCACGCGGCCCAGGTTTCCTCGCCCACCTTCCAGAACACCCCGCTGACCAAGGTCGCGCTCAGCGGCGGCACCTTCCACGGGCGGCTGTCCGGCGAGGACCGCATGGACCTCGCGGCCGAGCAACTGGCCGCGGGTGACCGCTCGTTGGTCTACACCTACTACTCCGAGGTCGACGGCGCGGGCCACCGCTTCGGCGTCGACTCCGACACCTGGCGCGGCCAACTGATGTACGTGGACCGGCTGGTCCAGCGCCTGGCCGGGCAACTGCCCCCGCGTACCGCGCTCTACGTCACCGCTGACCACGGCATGGTCGACATCCCCTTCGACGAACAGCACCGCATCGACTTCGACGAGGACTGGGAACTGCGCGCCGGCGTCGCCCTGTTGGGCGGCGAGGGCCGCGCCCGCCATGTCTACGCGGTCCCCGGTGCCGCGAACGACGTCCTGACCTGCTGGCGCGAGGTCCTCGGCGAGCAGTTCTGGATCGCGTCCCGGGACGAGGCGATCGCGGCGGGCTGGTTCGGGCCGCCGGACCGCTTCGAGGCGCAGGTGTACGACCGGATCGGCGACGTGGTCGCCGCCGCCCGCGACGACGTGCTCATCGTCGCCTCCGAGCGGGAGCCGAAGGAGTCGGCGATGGTCGGCAACCACGGCTCGATGACCCCTGCCGAGCAGCTGGTGCCCCTGCTCGAAGTACGCTCCTGACGCCCACCTGTCCTCCCCTCGCCGAAAGGTGCTCGATCCACCATGTCCGAGCTGGTGTTCTTCTCCGGAACGATGGACTGCGGGAAGTCGACGCTGGCTCTCCAGATCGAGCACAACCGCTCGGCGCGCGGCCTGACGGGCATGATCTTCACCCGTGACGACCGGGCGGGCGAGGGCAAACTGTCCTCACGACTGGGCCTGGTCACGGACGCGGTCGAGGTCGAGGACGGCCAGGACCTGTACGCCTACCTCGTCGACCACCTCTCCCGCGGCGGCCGCGCGGACTACGTGATCGCGGACGAGGCACAGTTCCTGGTGCCGGAGCAGATCGACCAGCTCGCCCGTGTGGTCGACGACCTGGACCTCGACGTCTACGCCTTCGGCATCACGACCGACTTCCGCTCCAAGCTGTTCCCCGGCTCCCAGCGGCTCGTCGAACTGGCAGACCGGGTCGAGGTCCTCCAGGTCGAGGCCCTGTGCTGGTGCGGGGCCCGGGCCACGCACAACGCCCGCACCATAAGCGGTGTGATGGTGGTCGAGGGCGCCCAGGTCGTCGTCGGGGACGTCGACCAGGGCGACGACATCGGCTACGAGGTCCTGTGCCGCCGGCACCACCGCCGCCGTATGACCGCGGCGACGGCCCGGGCGGCGGCCCTGTCCCCGGACGTCCTGCCGGTGCCGGCAGCCGGCTCACCCGTCTGACCCACCCCGGGCGCAGGGGCGAACTCGCCGACTCCTGGCGGGCATCCCCACGCTACGTCCCCTGCAAAGGCGGCGGCCGGCTGCCCGACTGGCTCACCGCCGGCCTAGTCCCCGGTTCCTCAGCGCGGGTTCTCGATCAGCGAGAACCGCGCCCCCTCCGGGTCCGTCACCGTGGCCACGCGGCCGTGGGGGCTGTCGTGGGGTGGGTCGAGGACGTGGCCGCCGAGGTCGACGAGGAGGTGGGTGGAGGTGTCCGCGTCGGCCACCTCGAAGTACGTCATCCAGTGCGGGCCCCGGTCGCGCGGCAGCCCCTGGCCGATGCCGCGGAGGCCGGCCACCGGACGGCCGCCGGCACGGAGGGTGACGTAGTCGAAGTCGGCGGAGACCACCGGCTCTTCCTCGTGACCGAACACCGTCTCGTAGAACTTGGCGACGCCCACGGTCTCGTAGGTGAGCAGTTCGTGCCAGGCCGGTGTGCCCGGTACACCCGCGACGGACGTGCCGAGGTGTGCCGCCGCCTGCCAGACGCCGAAGACGGCGCCGGAGGGGTCCGAGCCGATGACGAGCCGGCCGGCGTCACCGGCGTCCAGGGGTCCCACCCCGACCGTGCCGCCGCACAGCCGTACCGTTTCGGCTGTCAGGTCGATGTCGTCCGAGGCGAGGTAGGGCGTCCAGGCGACCGGCAGATGTCGGTCGGGCGGCAGCTGGCCGATCCCGGCGACGTCCTGGCCGTCGAGCAGGGCACGGACGTAGGGCCCGAGCTGCTGCGGTCCCGGCACGAACTCCCAGCCGAACAGCGATCCGTAGAACTCCTGGGTCGCGGCCATCCCGTGCACCATCAGACTCACCCAGCAGGGTGTACCGGGCGTGTGCCGAGCGGGCGGGCCGGCCGACCCCCTTGCCTCGGTCATCGTCACTCTCTCCTCGGCCCTTCACGCAGGCCGTGTCGTGTCCGTTGTCCGGACCTCCGTGCCGATGCTCGCACCACCCGCGGTGCCGCGCGCTCCGGGCGCGCCGCCGCACGGTCTCCCGTGCCCGGAGGATGCCCGCCGCGTGGCTGGCTTTCCGTTGCCGCGCGATGGCGGACGGAGGGCGATCGGCTGTACAGCATGTGCCCGTTCCCGTACGCCTGGTGATCGGGCCTGTCCGGCCGAGCAGAGTAGCCGGACATGGCGGATGCGGCCACCCCGTGCGCAAGGATGGTGGGCATGAACGCCATCATCTCCGCATCCGAACTGGCGAGCGACCTCGCGGGTCCGAACCCGCCCGTCCTGCTCGACGTCCGCTGGCAGTTGAGCGTGGCCAAGGCGGCCGGTGAACCGCCCTTCGACGGCCGCGCCGAGTACGCGGCCGGGCACATCCCCGGCGCCGTCTACGTCGACCTGGACCGGGAGCTCGCCGGCCAGGTGGGCATCGGCGGCCGGCACCCGCTTCCCGACCTCGCGGAGTTCGGCGCCGCGATGCGCCGCGCGGGTGTCTCCGCGGCCACGCCGGTCGTCGTGTACGACGGCGGACAGGGCTGGGCGGCCGCCCGCGCGTGGTGGCTGCTGCGCTGGACAGGTCACCCGGACGTGCGAGTCCTTGACGGCGGGTTGCCGTCCTGGGAGGGGCGACTTCAGTCCTCCGTGCCCGGTTCCGCCCTCGCCGAGGGCGACTTCGAGCCGGTCCCCGGCGCGACGGGCCTCCTGGACGCCGACGAGGCCGCCGCGCTGGCCCGCGCGGGGGTTCTGCTGGACGCGCGCGCGGGGGAGCGCTACCGCGGCGAGGTGGAGCCGATCGACCGGGTCGGCGGCCACATCCCGGGCGCCCGGTCCGCGCCCACCACGGACAACGTCGGCCCGGACGGCCGCTTCCTGCCCGCGGAGGAGCTGAACGCCCGTTTCAAGGCCCTCGGCGCCACCGACGACACCGAGGTCGGCGTCTACTGCGGCTCGGGAGTCTCCGGCGCCCACGAGGTCCTGGCCCTGGCGGTCGCGGGCATCCCGGCGGCCCTGTACGTCGGTTCCTGGTCGGAGTGGTCCTCGGACCCGGAGCGGCCGGTCGCGGTGGGCCCCGACCCCCAGTAGCCAGAGCGCCGTACGACGAGAAAGGGCCGCGCTCCACGAGCGCGGCCCTTTCTCGTCGTACGACTGACTACTCCTGCTTCTTTCTGCGCGTGCCGAACACGATCTCGTCCCAGCTCGGCACGGCCGCTCTGCGACCGGGGCGGACGCCGTCGGCCTCGGCCTGGCGGTCGGTGGCGCCGATGAGACGGTCGCGGTGGCTGGCCACCGAACGCGGCATGAGGACGTCCGCGTAGGCGGAACCGGCCGAGGCCGCGGGAGCGGGTGGCTCCTCCACCTCGGGCTCCTCCTCAAGGGCGGCAGGTTCCTCGGCGGTCGCCGTCTCGGACGGCCGCTCCGGTACGACCATGTCGCCCCGGAAGCTCGGTACGGCCTCCAACAGGCTGGTCAGCGAGTCCCGTTCACCGACGGTCTCCTCGACGGGCTCGGCCGGCGGCAGGCTCGGCCGGTCGAGGGCACGGTCCAGCGGCCGGTCGCGCGGCAGCCTGGCGATACGCGGCACGAACGGAAAGCTGGGCTCCGGTGCGCCGAGGTCCTCGGACTCGCCGATCAGCGAGCGCGCCTCCTCGTCGACGGCCTGGACGAGCCGCCGGGGCGGGTCGTAGGTCCAGCTCGCCGAGTGCGGTTCGCCCGCGACGCAGTAGACCAACAGGACTTCCCAGGTGCCGTCGTCACGGCGCCAGGAGTCCCACTGGACGGTGTCCTTCTCGGCTCCGCGCAGCAGCAGCCGCTCCTGCACGGCCTCGCCGAGCTGCGGTCCGGCGTTCTCGCCGGGCCGGCGGACCGGGGTCTTGCGGGCTCGTTCGGCCATGAAGGCGCGCTCGGCGAGCACAGGGCCCTCGAAACGCCGTACACGGTCTACGGGAATTCCTGCGAGCTGGGCTACCTCTTCCGCGGTGGCACCCGCGCGTATACGCGCCTGGATGTCGCGGGGACGGAGATGGCTTTCGACCTCGATCTCGATCTGACCGAGGCGGGGACGGTCGCCGCGTACCGCCGCGCGCAGTCGCTCGTCGATCGGAAGCGTGTACTCCGTTGAGTCGGCAGCCTTCAGCACCAGCCGTGTGCCGTCATTCGAGACGGCCACGACACGCAGTTCGGGCATGGGGACCTCCCGGGTGGTGCCTGCCGACGTCACGTGCGTCGCTGCTTCCGCTAGTCGAGTGTGGCCTGCCCGGGTGCAGCCTGCCACAACCTTGCCGAGTTGCCCGGCGTGTCGGGCCGGGGCCCTGGATCACCGTTATGGCACGGTTACTTATTCGCAACGCTAAGTGACGAACTCCGTCACCCTGTGCAACTAGCCCCCTCCCGGCCGCCCTTGAAGGCCACGGACGCCCTGGCGGGAGACCGGACCCAGGGCTCGCAACAGTACTCCATTTGGGCCACGTGCGTGGATTGCCGCGCTACTCAACTTCGTTCAAGAAGCGATCTCGGGCCGTCCGTTGAGCGGTTTTCGCGATCTTGAAAGTGGCGTACTTCACGGAATCCCTACGCCCCCAACACCCGCCGCAGATAGTCGTTCTGGAACCGCCGGTCGGGATCCAGCCGGTCCCGGAGCGCGGTGAACTCGCCGAAGCGCGGGTAGACCCCGCTGAAGTACTCGGCGTCGCGCGTGTGCACCTTGCCCCAGTGCGGGCGCCCCTCGTGCGCCGTGAAGATCCGCTCCGCGGCCGTGAAGTACGCCTGGTACGGCGTCCCCTTGACCATGTGGACGGCGATGTACGCGCTGTCGCGGCCGGACGCGGTGGACAGCGTGATGTCGTCGGCGGGCGCGGTACGCACCTCCACGGGGAAGCTGACCCGCAGTCCGGAGCGGTCGATCGTCCTCTTCAGTTCGCGCAGCGTCTCGACGACGGCCTCGCGCGGGACGGCGTACTCCATCTCCACGAACCGCACCCTGCGGGGCGATGTGAAGACCTTGTACGGGATGTCGGTGTAGCTCCGCGCGGACAGCGCCTTGCTGGAGATCCGGGCGATCGAGGGGATCGTGCCCGGCGCCGCCCGGCCGACCCACTGGGCCACCTGGAAGACCCCGTTGGAGAGGAACTCGTCCTCGAACCAGCCCTGGAGTTGCGGCACCGGCTTCTCGGGCCCCGCGCTGCGGTTGTTGCGCTTGGTGTTGGTGCTGCCGGTGTGCGGGAACCAGTAGAACTCGAAGTGCTCGTTCTCGGCCCAGAGTTCGTCGAAGGTGCTGGTGACCTTGTCGAAGCTCATGGGCTCCTCGCGGGCCGTGAGCAGGAAGATCGGCTCGACGGCGAACGTGATCGCGGTGACGACGCCGAGCGCCCCCAGGCCGATCCGGGCGGCCGCGAAGACCGCGCGCTCTTCTTCGGTCCCCTTCTCAGAACAGCTGAGCACCGAGCCGTCGGCCGTGACCAGCTCAAGTCCTCTGATCTGGGCGGCGATCGAGCCGGACTCACGGCCGGTGCCGTGGGTGCCGGTGCTGGTGGCCCCGGAGACCGTCTGTTCCATGATGTCGCCCATGTTGGTGAGCGACAGACCCTCGCGCGCGAGAGCCATGTTGAGCCTCTTGAGCGGGGTACCGGCCTCGACCGTGACCGTCATGGCATCGCGATCAATGTTGCGGATGCCGGTCAACAGTTGAGGGCGGATCAACACACCGTCGGTGGCGGCGATGGCCGTGAAGGAGTGCCCGGTGCCGACGGCCTTCACCCTCAGGCCGTCCTCGGCGGCCCTGCGCACGGCAGCCGCCAGCTCGTCGACCGAGGCGGGCGTGACCTCCCGCGCGGGACGGGCGGCGACATTGCCGCCCCAGTTACGCCACGTGCCGTTCTTCCCGCTCGCTGCCGTGCTCAACGGTGCCTCCCCGACGTGGAGCCGGCCTGCTGAGCCGGCGGTACCCCAGGAAACCGACCGCGACCGCGACGGCCCCGGACACCGCCGGAACCCCGTACCCGGCCCGCGCACCGGCCGCGTCGATGACCCAGCCGGCGATGGAGGAGCCGAGCGCCACCCCGACCGCCAGCCCGGTGCTGATCCAGGTCATGCCCTCGGTCAGTTGCGCGCGTGGTACGTGCTGTTCGATCAGGGACATCGTCGTGATCATCGTCGGAGCGATGGACAGACCCGCAACGAACAGCGCCACGGCCAGAAACGGCAAGTTTCCGACCAGTAGGAGGGGGATCATACTCACGGCCATCGCGCATATGCCCAGCAGCCAGCGAGGTTCGGGGGCCCCTGTGAAGCGCAACAGTCCGAACACGAGGCCGGCCACGCAGGAACCGGCCGCATAGAGCGCCAGTACGAGGCTCGCTGCGCCCTTGTGGCCCTGTTCGTCGGCGAAGGCCACGGTGACCACGTCCACCGCTCCGAAGATCGCGCCGGTCGCCACGAAGGTGGCCACCAGGACCTGCAGGCCGGCGGAGCGCAGGGCCGAACCGCGGCTGTGGTCCGTACGCGGATGCGGTGCCGGTTCGGTGGCGCGCTGCGCGGTCAGCCAGAAGACGCCGATCGCCAGGAAGCAGGCGGCGAGCAGTGGCCCGGCCTCAGGGAACCAGGCCGTGGACAGACCGATGGAGATGATCGGGCCGAAGATGAAGCACACCTCGTCGATCACGGACTCGAAGGAGTACGCGGTGTGCAGCTGCGGGGTGTCCCGGTACAACGCCGCCCAGCGCGCACGGATCATCGCGCCGAGGCTCGGCACCGCCCCGATGCCGACGGCGCAGACGAACAGGGTCCAGTCCGGCCATCCGAAGTGCGCGGCGAGCAATAGTCCGGCGGATGCCGCGAGCGCGACGAGCGTCGCGGGGCGCAGTACCCGCCGCTGCCCGTGCTGGTCCACCAGGCGTGAGATCTGCGGTCCGACCGCCGCGGCGGCCAGCGCGATGGTGGCCGACAGCGAGCCCGCGAGGCCGTACCTGCCGGTGAGCTGGGAGATCATCGTGACCACGCCGATGCCCATCATCGACAGGGGCATCCGGCCGACGAAGCCCGCGGCGGAGAAGCCCTTGGAGCCGGGAGCGGCGAACAGGGCGCGGTAGGGGCTGGGCACGGGATCTCCGGTCGGACAGGGGCAGCTGGGGGCTTGAGGCTGGGGTAAGGCGCGAACTCGGCTTATACAGCTTACGAGTGAGGTGACCCTAACGCACCCGGTCGAACAGCCCGGGAACCCGGGTGGTCACCCCGCCGTTTCCCGGCTGTCAGTACCGGATGACAGGATCGCCCCATGCGAGACGCGCTCGACGCCACCCCCTACGACGCCCTGCTCCTGCTCTCGTTCGGAGGCCCCGAGGGTCCGGACGACGTGGTCCCGTTCCTGGAGAACGTGACGCGAGGGCGTGGCATCCCCAAGGAACGCCTCAAGGAAGTCGGTCAGCACTACTTCCTGTTCGGCGGGGTCAGCCCCATCAACGACCAGAACCGCGCCCTCCTGGACGCCCTCCGCAAGGACTTCGCGGACCACGGCCTGGGCCTGCCGATCTACTGGGGCAACCGCAACTGGGCGCCCTACCTCACCGACACCCTGCGCGAGATGGTCGCCGACGGTCACCGTCGCATCCTGGTCCTCGCCACCAGCGCCTACGCCTCCTACTCGGGCTGCCGCCAGTACCGCGAGAACCTCGCCGACTCGCTGGCCGCGCTCGAGGCCGAGGGCCTGGAGCTGCCGAAGATCGACAAGTTGCGGCACTACTTCAACCACCCCGGCTTCCTGGAGCCCATGATCGACGGGGTGCTCGCCTCCCTCGCCGAGCTCCCCGAGGACGTCCGCGACGGCGCCCACCTCGCCTTCTCGACCCACTCGATCCCGAACGCCTCCGCGGACACCTCGGGACCGGTGGAGGGCCACGGCGAGGGCGGCGCGTACGTTGCGCAGCACCTGGAGGTCTCCCGGCTGATCGCCGACGCGGTCCGCGAGCGCACCGGCGTCGACCACCCCTGGCAGCTCGTCTACCAGTCCCGTTCCGGGGCCCCGCACATCCCGTGGCTGGAGCCCGACATCTGCGACCACCTGGAGGAGCGCCACGAGTCCGGCGCCCCGGCCGTGGTGATCGCCCCCGTCGGCTTCGTCTCCGACCACATGGAGGTCCTCTACGACCTCGACACTGAGGCCAAGGCCAAGGCCGAGGAGCTGGGCCTGCCGATGCGCCGCTCGGCGACCGTCGGCGACGACCCGCGATTCGCCGCCGCGGTCCGCGACCTGGTCCTGGAGCGCGCCGCGGTGGAGCGCGGCCAGGAGGTCACGCCCTGCGCCCTGGGCGCCCTCGGAGCCGACCACAACCTCTGCCCGGTCGGCTGCTGCCCGGCCCGCGCGCCCAAGCCCGCCGCCGCGGGCGCCGACAGCCCGTACGCGTGAGGAGCCCCGTGACCGACCCCCTGCACGCCGAACTGCTCCAGCTCGCCCAGGAGGCGGCCCGTCGCGCCGGCACCCTGCTGCGGGACGGCCGCCCGGCCGACCTCGCGGTCGCCAGGACCAAGTCCAGCCCCATCGACGTGGTGACCGAGATGGACATCGCGGCGGAGAAGCTGATCACCGACCTGATCTCCGAACACCGCCCGGACGACGGCTTCCTGGGGGAGGAGGGCGCCTCGACGCCGGGAACCAGCGGCGTCCGCTGGGTGATCGACCCCCTCGACGGCACGGTCAACTACCTCTACGGGCTGCCGACCTGGTCCGTCTCCATCGCGGCCGAGCAGGACGGCGAGACCGTCGTCGGGGTCGTGGTGGCGCCGATGCGCGGGGAGACGTACCACGCGGTCCGGGGCGGGGGTGCCTGGGCCACGGGCGCCTGGGAGGGCGAGCGGAAGCTGACCTGCCGCCCCTCCCCGCCCCTGGAGCAGGCCCTCGTCTCGACGGGCTTCAACTACGTCACCGGTGTCCGCACCCACCAGGCCGAGGTGGCCGGGAAGCTGATCCCGCTCCTGCGTGACATCCGGCGCGGCGGCTCGGCGGCGGTCGACCTGTGCGACCTGGCCGCGGGCCGCCTCGACGGCTACTACGAGCGGGGCCTGAACGCCTGGGACTACGGCGCGGGCGACCTCATCGCCAGAGAAGCGGGCGCCCTGACCGGCGGACGCCCCGGAGAACGCCCCAACCCCGCCCTGACGGTCGCGGCCACCCCGGGCGTCTTCGCACCCCTCCAGCGGCTCCTGGAGGACTTCGGCGCCTGGCACGACTGACGGGCTGACGCCGTACGAACACGAGGTGAACAGGTTCGTGCGCCGACGCAGCGGGCCCCCGGCGCTGGATTCGCCGGGGGCCCGCTGTCGTGCCGCGAAGTCGATCAGACGCTAGGCGCTGACCTCCACACCGTGTTCGGCGGCGAGGCGGCGCAGGTCGTCGAGTTCGCCCTGCTCCACCTCGACGAGGAAGTCGTCGCCCTCGTTGCGAGCCCGCGTCAAGTCGGTCTCGGTCGCCCTTATGCGCTGCAGAAGTCCTGCGGTGAATGCGTCCATGCTGCGCCCCCTCGTCCTGGGTCGTGGGTCGGTGGCACGGGGGTGTGCCGTTCGGAAGGGGCGATCACGTCTCTTGCGGGTGCCCAGCGCAGCCCTGCTGGGCGGCGACGGTGCCGGACACCCACGCCCGCCCTGGACAAGCGGATCGCCTCGTGCCGCATGGTGGTACGGCACATGCAGAGCGTGATCGCGGGGTGTAAAGCCGTCCTCCCCCCGCTCCCTCCGACGGAAACCTCAACCGCGAGAGAAAATCCTGCATTCCCGCTCTCACACCCGTCTTTCAGTCGCCCCTCACCCGTCTTACAGCCGACTTATGGCCGAAAAGGGCAGGATGGAGGCCAACACTCACCGAGACCCCTGCGCAGGCGTGCCCGAGGCGCGCTACGCGGGTGGACACAGGAAGGACAAGCGACGTGCGCGTACTCGTCGTCGAGGACGAGCAACTGCTCGCCGATGCGGTGGCCACCGGACTGCGCCGGGAGGCCATGGCCGTCGACGTCGTGTACGACGGTGCGGCCGCCCTGGAGCGCATCGGCGTCAACGACTACGACGTGGTCGTCCTCGACCGCGACCTCCCCCTCGTCCACGGCGACGACGTCTGCCGCAAGATCGTCGAACTCGGCATGCCCACACGCGTGTTGATGCTCACGGCGTCCGGCGACGTCAGCGACCGCGTCGAGGGCCTGGAGATCGGCGCCGACGACTATCTGCCCAAGCCCTTCGCGTTCAGCGAGCTGACGGCACGCGTGCGTGCCCTCGGCCGCCGTACGAGCGTGCCGCTGCCGCCGGTCCTGGAGCGCGCCGGGATCAAGCTCGACCCCAACCGCCGCGAGGTCTTCCGCGACGGCAAGGAGGTCCAGCTGGCCCCCAAGGAGTTCGCCGTCCTGGAGGTGCTGATGCGCTCCGAGGGCGCCGTCGTCTCCGCGGAACAGCTCCTGGAGAAGGCCTGGGACGAGAACACCGACCCCTTCACCAACGTCGTGCGGGTGACCGTCATGACCCTGCGCCGCAAGCTCGGCGAACCCCCGGTGATCGTCACCGTCCCCGGCTCCGGCTACCGGATCTGATAACCCGTGGCCTCGACTCCCGCTCCTCCCCAGGCGCCCCCGAAGCCCACCTGGGACCCCAGGAGGCCGGCGCCGCAGCTGCCCTGGCTGCGCCCGACGATCCGCATAAGGCTCACCCTGCTGTACGGCGGCATGTTCCTGATCGCGGGCATCCTGCTGCTGTCGATCATCTATCTGCTGGCCGCACAGGCGCTCAACGTCGGCAGCGACCTGCCCTTCAAGATCACCTCGGGCAGTCTCGCCAGTGACACCTGCAACCTGCCCTCGAACGCGTCCTCCGACGTCATGAACAAGGCGATGGCCGACTGCGTCAACGTGCAGCGCCAGCACGCCCTGGACAACCTGCTCAGCCGCTCCCTGCTGGCCCTGCTCGGTCTCGCGATCATCGCCTTCGCCTTCGGCTACGCGATGGCGGGGCGCGTCCTGTCGCCGCTCGGCCGCATCCTGCGCACCGCGCGCGCGGTGGCCGGCTCGGACCTCTCCCGCCGGATCGAGCTGGACGGCCCGGACGACGAGATCAAGGAACTGGCCGACACCTTCGACGACATGCTGGAGCGCCTGGAGCGGGCCTTCACCGCCCAGCAGCGCTTCGTCGGCAACGCCTCGCACGAGCTGAGAACACCGCTCGCGATCAACCGCACGCTCCTTGAGGTCCACCTGTCCGATCCGGGCGCCCCGGTGGAGCTCCAGCAGCTCGGCAAGACGCTGCTGGCCACCAACGAACGCAGCGAGCAGCTCGTGGAGGGCCTGCTGCTGCTCGCCCGCAGTGACAACCAGATCGTCGAGCGCAAGCCCGTGGACCTCGCCGAGGTCGCCGAGCAGGCGGTCGACCAGGTGCACGGTGAGGCCGAGGCCAAGGGCGTGGCGATCCGCGGCGAGCAGAAGTCGGCGGTCGTCCAGGGCAACGGCGTCCTGCTGGAGCGCATCGCCCTGAACCTCGTGCAGAACGCCGTGCGGTACAACGTGCCGGAGGACGGCTGGGTCGAGGTGACCACGGAGGTCCAGCACGGCCACGCGGTACTCACGGTCTCCAACACGGGCCCGGTGGTGCCGGCGTACGAGGTCGACAATCTCTTCGAGCCCTTCAAGCGGCTGCGCGGCGCCGACCGCACCGGAAGCGACAAGGGCGTCGGGCTCGGCCTGTCCATCGTGCGGTCCGTGGCGCGGGCGCACGGCGGACACATCACGGCTCAGCCGCGCGAAGGAGGTGGGCTCGTGATGCGAGTAACCCTGCCGGTCTGAGATCATGGCCCCCGCACTGAGATCGACACCCGGGGATGTTCGCTTTGCGCGGAATTTTCAAGGTACCGAGTGAACCAATCCGTGTGTGATCGATCACAAGGGAGAATTTCCGGCCATCTACTCTCAGTGATCATGCGCCCTGTCGGAAAGCCGGGAAAATCCGGGTTTTCAGGGGTCCTGATCACGGGAAGTACACGGTGAGACGCCTTTGAAGTGCGGGATTCGGACCGTGTACGGTCCCGATCGCCATCCAACCCGATCACTCAAGAGGAGTCCGGTTGGGTGTCGATTGAGTAACAGACCTTGATGTGAGGCAAAATCTCCGCCTCGGGTCGGGCACAAGTCCGGCCTCTCACGCGTTACGTGCGCTGGAGACACCGCAGACACCCAGAGGGGGAGAGCGACATGGCAACGGATTACGACACCCCACGCAAGACCGACGACGACGTCGACTCGGACAGCCTTGAAGAGCTCAAGGCCAGGCGTAATGACAAGTCGACGTCCGCCGTGGACGTGGATGAGTTCGAGGCCGCCGAAGGCCTGGAACTGCCCGGAGCGGACCTCTCGAACGAAGAGCTGGCCGTTCGGGTGCTGCCCAAGCAGCAGGACGAGTTCACCTGCATGAGCTGCTTCCTGGTGCACCACCGCAGCCAGCTGGCCCGGGAGAAGAACGGCCAGCCGATCTGCCGCGACTGCGACTGAGGGCGGGTCGGGCATGACTGGCTCGACCCCTCCTTGGAAGCGCCGCTCTCCCCGGAAGGGAGCGGACCAGGGGCCGTTCGACGGCCCCCAGCGTGCGCGTGACGACGAGCGGGGCTCTTCCGATCCGGGAGCCTCGCTCGAACCGGCGGCCGGCCGGGCTGACCTCCTGGCGCCGACCGGTCCGACCGGAACGCCCGCGCCCGTCGCCAAGCGACGGGTGGCGGCGATCCGGGACAGGGCCCGGGAAGGGGTCCGCAAGGGCGGCAGCCGGGCCAGGGCGGGCCTGGCGTACCTCACCGACCGGATCATCGAGAACGCCCCGCGAATCCCCGTACGCGACCTCGCGACCCTCCGCCGCCAGTTCCCCGGGCTCGGCCCCGAGGAGCTCGCGGACAAGCTCGTCACCGGCGCCGCGAGCGCCACGGCGACGGTCGGGGCCGGGGTGGGCGCGGCGGCGATGCTTCCCGTGCCGCCTGCGATGCCGACCGAACTGGCCGCCGAGATCACCGGCGTGGCCGCGATCGAGCTGAAGCTGATCGCCGAACTCCACGAGGTCTACGGCGTACGTCCGCCCGGGAACCTCAAGGAGCGCAGCACCGCGTATCTGAACTCCTGGTCAGGAGAGCGCGGGATCGACGTGAAGAAGCCGTCGACCGTGAGCGGCGCGCTCAACGGCCCGATGAAACAGCAGTTGCGGCAGCAGATCATGAAGCGCATGATCCGCGACCTGCCGAACCTGATGCCGTTCCTGGTGGGCGCGGCCGTCGGGGCGGTCATGAACCGCCGGGACACCAGAAAGCTCGCCGAGCGGATCCGCAAGGATCTGCGCAGGAGCCAGGTGTCGTGGGAGGACTTGTCCCAGCTGCCGGCCCTGGAGATTCCGGCGGATCCGCTTCAGCTGGAGAAGTAAGACTTCCGTGAGACTTCGGGCTCCACCGTCCGGACGGTCGGGTGAGGCCCTGCACGAATGTTCTAGGCGGCGGCCGTCCGGGCGGCCTTCAGCGCCTCGGCCAGCCGCTCCGGCTCCCGCGTCGACAGATACAGATAGGGCGTCGGGTCGGCCGGGTCGGTGACCTCCACCTTCAGCGCCCTGGGAATGTAGGAGCGCAGCAGCAGGAAAGCGCGGGTGTCGGCCTTGTAGGTCCGCCAGGCCCTGGCCTCCTCCGGGTCCAGGACCTCCGCCTCGCCCAGCGCCGACACCGGGATCTTCGCCTCGCCCGCGATCAGGGAGTCCCCGACGACGCGGATGCGCATCGAGCCGTAGGAACTGGCGCAGACCGCCGCCACGGCGGTGCCGCCGACCAGGCCGCCGAGCAGCGGAAGCGTCCCGAAGGGAAGCAGGATCAGCGCGAAGGAGACCCCGACCAGGAAGGAGATCAGCCACCAGGAGCGGGGGGCGGTGAGGCGTTCGTCGTACGGGGCGGCGGAGGGCTGCATGAAGCCAAGCTTGGCACGGTGTCCTGACAGGCCCGACGCGCGGGTAAGGTCTGCGCCTGTGAGTGGTACTTCCCCGGCTCTCCAGCCTCCCGCCGACGCGTCGCAACCCGTGCGACACCCGGACGCTCCCGCGCCCGGTGAGCCGCTCGGTGCGCACTACGGCCAGTGTTTCGGCTGTGGCGGCGAGCAGCCCCACGGGCTGCACCTGGAGGCCCGGGCCGGCGAGGGGGTCTCGGTCACCGCCGAGTTCACCGTGCGCCCCGCCCATCAGGGCGCTCCCGGACTCGCGCACGGCGGTGTGCTCGCGACCGCCCTCGACGAGACGCTGGGCTCGCTCAACTGGCTGCTGCGCACGATCGCCGTGACCGGGCGCCTGGAGACCGACTTCGTACGGCCGGTGCCCGTCGGCACGGTGCTGTACCTGGAGGCCGAGGTGACGGCGGTGGCCGGGCGGAAGATCTACTCGACCGCGACCGGCCGGATCGGCGGCCCCGAGGGACCCGTCGCGGTGCGCGCGGACGCCCTGTTCATCGAGGTCAAGGTCGACCACTTCATCGACAACGGCCGCCCGGAGGAGATCCGGGCCGCCATGGACGACCCGGACCAGGTCCGGCGTGCCCGTGCCTTCGAGGTGAACCCGTGAGCCGTGATCCCCTGAACGTGCTGATCCGCCGCGTCGACCCGGACGTACCGCTTCCGGCGTACGCGCACCCCGGTGACGCGGGGGCCGATCTCAGGACCACCGAGAGCCGTGAACTCAAGCCGGGGGAGCGGGCCGTGCTGCCCACGGGGGTGTCTGTGGCGCTGCCGGAGGGGTACGCGGCCTTCGTGCACCCCCGATCCGGCCTCGCCGCCCGCTGCGGTGTCGCTCTCGTGAATGCCCCGGGGACGGTTGATGCCGGGTACCGTGGGGAGATCAAGGTGATCGTGGTGAATCTCGACCCGCACGAGTCGGTGCGGTTCGAGCGCTTCGACCGGATTGCTCAACTCGTCGTCCAACAGGTCGAGAGGGTCCGCTTCCAGGAGGTCGCGGAGCTTCCCGAGTCGGCGCGGGCCGAGGGGGGCTTCGGGTCCACCGGCGGTCACGCCGCCGTGGGCGACGGGGGCGATACAGGCGCTGGGGCCGCCGTGGGCGGCACAACGGGTGGGAATCGATACGCATCGGTCGTATCCGACCGGGAAGGACAGTGACGTGTTCGGACGTCGCAAGAAGAAGGGTGCCGCCGAGGACGCGGCCGGCGAGGCCGAGCAGGTCGTCGACAGTGTCGACACTGAGGCGGACGACGTAGAGCGCCAGCGGGTACGACTGGAGCCGGAGCCGCGCCCCGACGGGCCCTGGGACGACACCGAGGTCCGCGACCCCGCCGAGGGCCGGGTGGACCTGGGCGGTCTGTTCGTGCCGGGCGTCGAGGGCATGGAGCTGCGGGTCGAGGTCGCGGGCGACGCGATCGTCGCGGCCACCGTCGTACTGCGCGACAGCGCCATCCAACTGCAGGCCTTCGCCGCTCCCAAGCGCGAGGGCATCTGGGGCGAGGTGCGCGAGGAGATCGGCTCCGGCATCACCCAGCAGGGCGGCATCGTCGACGAGGTCGAGGGTCCGCTGGGCTGGGAGCTGCGCGCCCAGGTTCCGGTGCAGCTTCCGGACGGCACGGGCGGCTTCCAGGTCGTGCGGTTCGTGGGTGTGGACGGGCCGCGCTGGTTCCTGCGCGGTGTGATCTCGGGCCAGGGCGCGGTGCAGCCGCAGGCGGCCGGGCTCCTGGAGCAGATCTTCCGGGACACGGTCGTGGTCCGCGGCGAGGGCCCGATGGCGCCCCGCGACCCCATCGTCCTCAAGCTCCCGAACGACGCCCAGATGGTCCCCGAGGGCGTCCAGCAGCAGGACGAGGGCTCCCGCTTCTCCGGCGGCATGGGTCAGCTCCAGCGCGGACCGGAGATCACCGAGGTCCGGTAGTCGTACGACGTCGAGGGCCGTACCCAGTCACGGGGTGCGGCCCTTTGTTCCGCTGTACGTAGCCAGTTCAGGGTGCACGTAGAGTTCCTGTGCTGCCGGGGCCGTACGGAAGGTCGGCGGGTGCTCCTACGCGCACCACACGCCACGTCAGCCACCCTGCCCCGCTGAGCGGGCGGTCCCGCGCGTCAGAGTTGTGTCAAAGAGTGCCCCGACGTCGGCCATGACCGCGTTCACCGGGATTGTTGGCCGTAAGGTCGACGCTGCGTAGGCAGTAGTGACCGGAAGACAATGGGCCCATGGGACGCGGCAAGCTTCGGATCTATCTCGGTGCGGCACCGGGCGTCGGGAAGACGTACGCGATGCTGTCCGAGGCGCATCGCCGGATGGAGCGGGGCACCGACTGTGTCGTGGGCTTCGTGGAGCATTACGGGCGGCCGCGCACCGCGGTGATGCTGCACGGGCTCGAGGAGATCCCGCGCCGGGAGATCGAGTACCGGGACTCCGTCTTCACCGAGATGGACGTCGATGCCGTCCTGCGGAGGGCTCCCGCCGTCGCCCTGGTGGACGAACTCGCGCACACCAACATTCCGGGCTCCCGTAACGCCAAGCGGTGGCAGGACGTGGAGGAGCTGCTGGTGGCCGGCATCGACGTCGTCTCGACGGTGAACATCCAGCATCTGGAGTCGCTCGGTGACGTCGTCGAGTCGATCACCGGGGTCCGGCAGCAGGAGACCGTGCCCGACGAGTTCGTACGGCGGGCCGACCAGATCGAGCTTGTCGACATGTCGCCCCAGGCGCTGCGCCGGCGGATGGCGCACGGCAACATCTACCAGCCGGACAAGGTCGACGCGGCCCTGTCCAACTACTTCCGGCCCGGCAACCTGACGGCGCTGCGCGAGCTCGCGCTGCTGTGGGTGGCCGACCGGGTCGACGAGTACCTCAACGAGTACCGCAGTGAGCACCAGGTCTCGAAGATCTGGGGATCCAGGGAGCGGATCGTGGTCGGGCTGACCGGGGGCCCGGAGGGGCGGACGCTGATCCGGCGGGCCGCACGGCTGGCCGAGAAGGGCGCCGGCGGTGAGGTGCTCGCCGTCTACATAGCCCGCAGTGACGGGCTGACCTCCGCCTCGCCCAAGGAACTCGCCGTCCAGAGGACTCTCGTCGAGGACCTTGGAGGAACCTTTCACCACGTGGTCGGCGACGACATACCGGCCGCGCTGCTCGACTTCGCGCGCGGGGTCAACGCCACCCAGATCGTCCTCGGCTCCTCCCGCCGCAAGACCTGGCAGTACGTCTTCGGACCGGGCGTGGGCGCGACCGTCGCGAGGGAGTCCGGGCCCGACCTGGACGTGCACATCGTCACCCACGACGAGGTCGCCAAGGGGCGTGGTCTGCCCGTCGCCCGGGGCGGCCGGCTCGGAAGGGCGCGGATCCTGTGGGGCTGGCTGGTCGGCGTGGCGGCACCGGTGCTCCTGACGGTCCTGCTCACCACCGTCGACCTCGGCCTCGCCAACGACATGCTGCTGTTCCTGGCGGTCGTGGTCGCGGCGGCCCTGCTCGGCGGGCTGTTCCCGGCGCTTGCCTCGGCCGCGGTCGGCTCGCTGCTGCTGAACTACTTCTACACGCCGCCCCTGCACCGCTGGACCATTGCCGATCCCCGGAACATCGTCGCCATCGTGATCTTCGTGGGGGTCGGCATCTCGGTGGCCTCCGTCGTCGATCTGGCGGCCAGGAGGACCCATCAGGCGGCCCGGCTGCGCGCCGAGTCGGAGATCCTGTCCTTCCTCGCCGGGAACGTGCTGCGCGGCGAGACCGGTCTGGAGGAGCTCCTGGAGCGGGTCCGCGAGACCTTCGGGATGGAGTCGGCGGCCCTGCTGGAGCGGGCGAGCGACGTCGACCCGTGGACCTGCGCGGGCCGGGCGGGCCTCGGACCGTCCGTGGAGCGGCCGGAGGACGCCGACGTCGACATGCCGGTGGGGGACCACATGGCGCTCGCGCTCACCGGCCGCGTGCTGCCCGCCGAGGACCAGCGGGTGCTGGCCGCCTTCGCCGCCCAGGCCGCCGTCGTCCTGGACCGGAGCCGGCTCCAGGAGGAGGCCGACCAGGCCCGCACGCTCGCCGAGGGCAACCGCATCCGCACGGCGCTCCTGGCCGCCGTGTCGCATGATCTGCGCACGCCCCTGGCCGGCATCAAGGCGGCCGTCTCGTCGCTCCGGTCCGACGACGTGGCGTGGTCCGAGGAGGACCAGGCGGAGCTCCTGGAAGGCATCGAGGACGGTGCCGACCGGCTCGACCACCTCGTGGGCAACCTGCTCGACATGTCCCGCCTCCAGACCGGCACGGTCACCCCGATCATCCGCGAGATCGACGTCGACGAAGTGGTGCCGATGGCGCTCGGCGGGGTGCCGGACGGGAGCGTCGAGTTGGACGTCCCCGAGTCGCTGCCCATGGTCGCCGTCGACCCGGGGCTCCTGGAGCGGTCGGTGGCCAACCTGGTCGAGAACGCCGTCAAGTACAGTCCGCCCGGCAGCACGGTCTGGGTCTCCGCCAGCGCCATCGCCGACCGGGTCGAGGTACGGGTCGTCGACCGCGGCCCCGGCGTCCCCGACGAGGCCAAGGAGCGCATCTTCGCGCCCTTCCAGCGCTACGGCGACGCCCCGCGCGGTGCCGGGGTCGGGCTCGGGCTCGCGGTGGCCCGGGGTTTCGCGGAAGCCATGAACGGCACCCTCAATGCCGAGGACACGCCCGGCGGTGGCCTCACTATGGTGCTGACACTCCGCGCGGCACACGCGCGCGTGCAGCTCCCCGAAGAGCCCTTCACGGAAGCAGAACCCGAAAGGCAGGCCACATGACCAGAGTGTTGGTCATCGACGACGAGCCGCAGATCGTGCGCGCCCTCGTGATCAACCTCAGGGCACGCAAGTACGAGGTCGACGCGGCGCACGACGGTGCCACCGCACTGAAACTCGCCGCCGCCCGCCACCCCGACGTGGTCGTCCTGGACCTGGGCCTGCCCGACATGGACGGTGTCGAGGTGATCAGGGGGCTGCGCCGCTGGACCCGGGTGCCGATCCTCGTGCTGTCCGCCCGGCACTCCTCCGACGAGAAGGTCGAGGCGCTGGACGCGGGCGCCGACGACTACGTCACCAAGCCCTTCGGCATGGACGAGCTGCTCGCCCGACTGCGGGCCGCCGTGCGCCGCGCCGAGCCCACCGGGGGCGAAGAGGACGATGTCCTGGTGGAGACCGACGAGTTCACCGTCGACCTGGCCGCCAAGAAGGTCCAGCGGCACGGCAGGGACGTACGTCTCACCCCCACCGAGTGGCACCTGCTGGAGGTGCTGGTCCGCAACACCGGCCGGCTGGTCAGCCAGAAGCAGCTCCTGCAGGAGGTCTGGGGGCCGTCGTACGGGACGGAGACGAACTACCTGCGGGTGTACATGGCCCAGCTGCGGCGGAAGCTGGAGGCGGACCCCTCGCATCCGAAGCACTTCGTCACGGAACCCGGCATGGGATACCGGTTCGAACGCTAGTGCTGCGGGTACAACGCTGTCGGCGGGCCCCGGTACGCTTTCGGATATGAGTGCTGTTCCGCGTTCCGAGAAGCCGGTGGGCCGGTTCCGGCGCATGCTCGACCGGCTCTCCTCGTCGCAGGAGGACCTGGAGTCCGAGGAGCTGCGTGAGGACACCGAGACCGCCGGCTGCACCCGGATCGGCGACTGTCACGACCGTCAGATCGTGACCGTTACTGGTACCTTGCGCACGGTCACCCTGCGGCCGCGCGCGGGCGTCCCGGCCCTGGAGGCCGAGCTGTTCGACGGCTCCGCCGCCCTGGACGTGGTGTGGCTCGGCAGGCGCTCCATCGTCGGGATAGAACCGGGGCGCAAGCTGATCGCGTCGGGCCGGATCTCGATGAGCCGGGGCCGCCGGGTGCTGTTCAATCCGAAATACGAACTCCGACCCGTGGGACGGGAGTAGCCGGTGACGTCTCTCGACAAGCCGACCGAAGACACTCAGGCCGATGACGCGCGGGCGGTGACCGAGGCCGCCCTGTTCGAGGCGTTCGGCGGCGTCCGGGGCATGGTCGAGACCGTTCTGCCAGGCCTGCTCTTCGTCACGATCTTCACGATCAACAAGGACCTGCACCTCTCGGCGATCGCCGCGCTCGCGGTGTCCCTGCTGCTGGTCGTGGTCCGCCTGGTCATGCGCGACACCGTCAAGCACGCCTTCAGCGGAGTCTTCGGGGTCGCCTTCGGTGTCGTCTTCGCGATGATGACGGGCAACGCCAAGAACTTCTATCTGCCGGGCATGCTGTACACGCTGGGCCTGGGTCTCGCGTACGTCATCACCACACTCGCGGGTGTCCCGCTGATGGGGCTCATCCTCGGCCCGGTCTTCAAGGAGAACCTCTCCTGGCGGACCCGCAACCCCGGCCGCAAGAAGGCCTACGCCAAGGCCAGTTACGCCTGGGGTGCGATCCTGCTCGCCAAGTGCGCGATCCTCTTCCCGCTGTACTGGTGGGCCGACACCGCCCAGCTCGGCTGGGTCCTGGTCGCCCTGAAGATCCCGCCCTTCCTGCTGGCCGTCTGGCTCACCTGGGTATTCCTCGCGAAGGCGCCGGCTCCGATCGACGTGTTCGCGGAGATGGAGGCGGAGGAGAAGGCCGAGGAGGAGCGCAAGGCGGCGCAGGCCGCGGAGCGTGGGGATACCGAGGCCGCGGGCGGGCGGCACCGGCGCGAGGCGTAGTCGCCTGTACTTCCGGTACGACGACGGAGGGCGCCCTGCGTGTGCAGGGCGCCCTCCGTCGTCGTACCGCTTAGGAGGCGTCTTCCCTGCGTACCGACAGCAGGTCCTCCAACTGCTCCTCGCGGGCCTGGGCCGCCACGAAGAGGAGTTCGTCGCCGGCCTCCAGGGAGTCCTCCCGGGACGGGGTGAGGACGCGGGTGCCGCGGATGATGGTGACCAGGGAGGTGTCCTCGGGCCACTCCACGTCGCCGACCGTCGTGCCGGCCAGGGCCGACTCCTCGGGGAGGGTCAGCTCGACGAGGTTCGCGTCGCCGTGGCTGAAGCGGAGCAGGCGGACCAGGTCGCCGACGCTCACCGCCTCCTCCACCAGGGCGGACATCAGGCGCGGGGTGGAGACGGCGACGTCCACGCCCCAGGACTCGTTGAACAGCCACTCGTTCTTCGGGTTGTTCACCCGGGCGACGACGCGCGGGACGCCGTACTCCGTCTTCGCCAGCAGGGAGACGACCAGGTTGACCTTGTCGTCGCCGGTCGCGGCGATCACGACGTTGCAGCGCTGGAGCGCGGCCTCGTCCAGGGAGGTGATCTCGCAGGCGTCGGCGAGCAGCCACTCCGCCTGCGGGACGCGCTCGACCGAGATGGCGGTCGGCGCCTTGTCGATGAGAAGGACCTCGTGGCCGTTCTCCAGCAGTTCGCCCGCGATCGAGCGGCCCACCGCGCCGGCACCGGCAATGGCGACCCTCATCAGTGACCGCCCTCCTCTTCGGGGCCCTCGGCGAAGGACGCCTCGACCTTCTCGATGTCGTCTGTACGCATCATCACGTGGACCAGGTCGCCCTCCTGGAGCACGGTCTGCGAGGTGGGCAGGATCGCCTCGCCGAGGCGGGTCAGGAACGCCACGCGGACGCCCGTCTCCTCCTGCATCTTGCTGATCTTGTGGCCGACCCAGGCGGTCGAGGCGTGCACCTCGGCCAGCTGGACGCCACCCGTGGGGTCGCGCCACAGCGGCTCCGCGCCGGACGGGAGCAGCCGGCGCAGCATCTGGTCGGCCGTCCAGCGGACCGTGGCCACGGTCGGGATGCCCAGGCGCTGGTAGACCTCGGCGCGGCGGGGGTCGTAGATGCGGGCCGCGACGTTCTCGATGCCGAACATCTCGCGGGCCACGCGGGCGGCGATGATGTTGGAGTTGTCGCCGCTGGAGACCGCGGCGAAGGCGCCGGCCTCCTCGATGCCCGCCTCGCGCAGGGTGTCCTGGTCGAAGCCGACTCCGGTGACACGACGACCGCCGAAACCGGAGCCCAGTCGTCGGAAGGCGGTGGGGTCCTGGTCGATCACGGCGACCGTGTGCCCCTGTTGCTCCAGGGTCTGGGCGAGAGCGGAACCCACTCTCCCGCAGCCCATGATGACGATGTGCACGACCGTCCTTCCGGTGTCAATAATTACTGCTCAGCCACATCAGGGTCTCAGACCGACGCCCAAGCTACACACGCGCGGTAGGACGACGGCACCCCTGTGCACGGTTGCCCGTTACTTCGTGTCGTCAGCGGCGGCTGATGCTGCGGACACTCGCGAGCGTCAGGATTCCGAGGCCGACGAGGGTGGCGGCGGCGCCGATCAGCTCTGCGGTCGTGTGCACGGGACCTCCGGGGGCGGCGATGGACGGGGTCTTGTCATATAGGCATGCCGCTCCGCCCGCCTGGGGAATCCGTAGCCGGAGAGTGTCTTGTTTTCACCCGGAGAGCAGATGCGGGGTGCCGGGTGGTTGGCCGCCCGTTCGAACGCTTACGCTTCTCTGTTGTGTCCAAACTGACCGACGTGCCCAAACGCATCCTGATCGGGCGCGCACTGCGCAGTGACCGGCTCGGGGAAACGCTCCTGCCGAAGCGCATCGCCCTTCCCGTGTTCGCCTCCGACCCGCTGTCGTCCGTGGCGTACGCGCCCGGCGAGGTGCTGCTGGTGCTGTCCATCGCGGGCGTGTCGGCATACCACTTCAGCCCGTGGATCGCCGTCGCGGTCGTCGTGCTGATGTTCACGGTGGTCGCCTCCTACCGGCAGAACGTGCACGCGTACCCGAGCGGCGGCGGCGACTACGAGGTGGCCAACACCAACCTCGGCCCCAAGGCCGGCCTCACCGTCGCCAGCGCCCTGCTGGTCGACTACGTCCTGACCGTCGCCGTGTCGATCTCCTCCGGCATCGAGAACCTCGGCTCCGCGGTGCCCTTCGTCGTCGAGCACAAGGTGTTCTGCGCGATCGCCGTGATCGTCCTGCTCACGCTGATGAACCTGCGCGGGGTCAAGGAGTCCGGCTCGCTCTTCGCGATCCCGACCTACGTCTTCGTCGCGGGCGTCTTCGTCATGATCGCCTGGGGTTCGTTCCGCGGACTGGTCCTCGACGACACCATGCGGGCACCGACGGCGGGATACGAGATCAAGGCGGAGCACCAGGGGCTGGCCGGTTTCGCGCTGGTCTTCCTGATGCTGCGCGCCTTCTCCTCCGGCTGTGCCGCGCTCACCGGTGTCGAGGCGATCTCCAACGGCGTGCCCGCCTTCCGCAAGCCCAAGTCGAAGAACGCGGCGACCACGCTCGCGGCGATGGGCCTGCTGGCCGTCACGATGTTCTGCGGGATCATCGCGCTGGCCATGGTCACCAAGGTCCGCATGGCCGAGAACCCGGCCGTCGACCTCATCCACAACGGCGTCGCCCTCGGCTCCGACTATGTCCAGAACCCGGTGATCTCCCAGGTCGCCGAGGCCGTCTTCGGCAAGGGCAGCTTCCTGTTCATCGTGCTCGCCGCGGCCACCGCGCTGGTGCTGTTCCTCGCCGCCAACACCGCCTACAACGGCTTCCCGCTCCTCGGCTCGATCCTCGCGCAGGACCGTTACCTTCCGCGTCAGTTGCACACCCGCGGCGACCGCCTCGCCTTCTCCAACGGCATCGTGCTGCTGGCGGGCGCGGCAGCGCTGCTGGTGTGGATCTACGGGGCCGACTCGACCCGGCTGATCCAGCTGTACATCGTCGGCGTGTTCGTGTCCTTCACGCTCAGCCAGACGGGCATGGTCCGGCACTGGAACCGCCACCTGGCGACCGAGAAGGACGCCTCGAAGCGCAGCCACATGATCCGCTCCCGCGCGATCAACGCCTTCGGTGCCTTCTTCACCGGCCTGGTCCTGGTCGTCGTCCTCGTCACCAAGTTCACGCACGGCGCCTGGGTGGCGCTGCTCGGCATGTGCATCTTCTACGCGACGATGACGGCGATCCGGAAGCACTACGACCGCGTCGCCGAGGAGCTCGCCGCGCCCGAGGGGCCGAGCGACGACAGTCTGCGGCCCTCCCGCGTCCACTCCGTCGTCCTGATCTCCAAGATCCACCGCCCGGCGCTGCGGGCGTTGGCGTACGCCAAGCTGATGCGCTCGGACTCGTTGGAGGCGCTGAGCGTCAACGTCGACCCAGCCGAGACCAAGGCGCTGCGCGAGGAGTGGGAACGGCGCGGGATCGCCGTACCGCTGAAGGTGCTTGACTCGCCGTACCGGGAGATCACGCGCCCGATCATCGACTACGTGAAGGGGCTGCGTAAGGAGTCGCCGCGGGACGCGGTGTCCGTGATCATCCCCGAGTACGTGGTCGGCCACTGGTACGAGCATCTGCTGCACAACCAGAGCGCGCTGCGGCTCAAGGGCCGGCTGCTGTTCACACCGGGGGTCATGGTGACCTCGGTGCCCTATCAGCTGCAGTCCTCCGAGGCGGCTCGCGATCGTGCGCGCAAGCGGCAGGAGTGGAACGCGCCGGGTGCGGTGCGGCGGGGGCCGGCCGCTGTGGACCGGGCGAAGGAGTCGTCGACGCCGAAGTAGACTGGTGGGCTGTTGTCCCGGTGGGCTGTCGTCCCGCCTCTTCCCTTGACGTTGTGGAGTCACCCCGCCATGCAGGCAGAACCGAAGAAATCGCTGGTGGGGGTCGACTACGAGGTCGAGGTGGGGCCCGTCGCCCACGGCGGGCACTGCATCGCCCGTACGGCCGACGGTCAGGTGCTGTTCGTCCGGCACACGCTGCCCGGTGAGCGGGTCGTGGCCCGGGTGACGGAAGGTGAGGAGGGCGCGCGTTTTCTGCGTGCGGATGCTGTCGAGGTCCTGGAGGCGTCCAAGGACCGTATCGAGGCGCCCTGCCCCTACGCCGGACCCGGCCGCTGCGGGGGCTGTGACTGGCAGCACGCGAAGCCGGGCGCGCAGCGGCGCCTCAAGGGCGAGGTCGTCGCCGAGCAGCTGAAGCGGCTCGCGGGCCTCACGCCCGAGGAGGCCGGCTGGGACGGCACCGTGATGCCGGCCGAGGGCGACAAGCTGCCGGCGGGCGAGGTGCCCGCGTGGCGCACGCGTGTGCAGTACGCGGTGTCTGCGGATGGTCTTGTGGGTCTGCGTCGGCACCGTTCGCACGAGGTCGAGCCGATCGAGCACTGCATGATCGCGGCGCCGGGCGTGAGCGAGCTGGGCATCGAGCAGCGCGACTGGTCCGGGATGGCGTCGGTGGAGGCGATCGCGGCGACGGGGTCGCAGGACCGCATGGTGATCCTGGAGCCTCGTCCGGGAGCCCGTCTTCCCCTCGTGGAACTCGACAGGCCCGTCTCCGTCATGCGCGTCGAGGAGAAGGACGGCGGCATCCACCGCGTCCACGGCCGCGCGTTCGTGCGCGAGCGGGCCGACGGCCGTACCCACCGGGTGGGCAGCGGCGGCTTCTGGCAGGTGCACCCGCAGGCCGCCGACACCCTGGTGAAGGCGGTCATGCAGGGCCTGTTGCCGCGCAAGGGCGAGATGGCGCTCGACCTGTACTGCGGTGTGGGCCTGTTCGCGGGCGCGCTGGCCGACCGACTCGGCGACCAGGGTGCGGTACTCGGCATCGAGTCCGCCAAGCGGGCGGTGGAGGACGCACGGCACAACCTCGCCGGCTTCGACCGGGTGCGGATCGAGCAGGGCAAGGTGGAGTCCGTCCTCCCGCGGACCGGGATCACGGAGGTCGACCTCATCGTGCTGGACCCGCCGCGGGCGGGGGCGGGACGGAAGACGGTCGAGCATCTGTCGTCCCTGGGGGCGCGGCGGATCGCGTATGTCGCCTGTGATCCGGCTGCGTTGGCCCGGGATCTGGGGTACTTCCGGGACGGAGGGTATCGGGTGCGGACGCTCAGGGTTTTTGATCTGTTTCCGATGACGTCGCACGTGGAGTGCGTCGCAATCCTGGAACCCGCTGCAAAGGGCTCTTGACCTGCGGTTCTCTGAATTCTTTCGTCTGCTCGACCTGTTTGGCAAAGTGGGAACGGGTGAAGGCGGACGATGCCGCGTGACCTGCGCATTCGTCCGAGGGGGAGGGGTGCGTGGCGGTGGCGGAGCCCGTTGGTTCCTGCGGCGTGACGCACGAATGACGCACGGGCTGAAAGACCGTCAGGTCGTTGGCGAGGCTGGAGCAGGTGCGGAGATGAGCTGGGCGGCTTCCTCGTGGGCTCACGTTTGTCTTGCTGCTGGGCAGGAGTCCGCTCCGAAGGTCACGCCCCTGACGTGGTGCGCCCGGTTCTCGGTAGCCCAATGCCCGTGAACACGTTCCGCATGAGGTCAACAGTGTGCGCATGGTGCGCGGTCAGGCTCGTGATCAGGTAGACGTGTTCTGGCACGCGTCGGCAGGTTCAGGCCAATCGCAAGAACGACAGAGCCGTGCGAATGCGAAGCCGGGTCGCGCCGCGGCCCCTGGCGGACCGCCACCTCATCCTGCGGGTGATACGGAACGATCCGTGTCGGGTGAACCCTCCCCGAACCTGCGCTCGGCGGCATACGCTGGCCAGCCAGTGCCGCCGTGATCACCAGGAGCCCGGGAGGTGCGGCGGGAGGTAGGGCAACGGGACCTGGGGCAGGCTGCCCGCCTGAGCACAGGGGCATGCTACCGACGCCATATGGGAGTGCGTGCTGTGGCCAGCGGCTCACCTGGCCCGTAGGACGTCGAGCGCTGTGAGTGCCATGTGCAGTTCGGTGCGGTGTTCGCCGGACTCGAGATCGCAGTCGAGTATCCGCTCGATGCTGCGCAGACGTTGGTAGACGGTCTCGCGCGACAGACCGCCGGAGCGGGCTGCCAGGGTCTTGTTGCCTGCCGCGTCAAGGTAGTGGCGCAAGGTCGTCAGCAAGTCCGTCCCGTGGCGGGCATCATGGTCGAGGAGTCGGCTGAGCCGGCGCTCGGTGAAGTCCTGGATCCGGATGTCCTCCCGGAGCGCGAAGAGAAGGCGGCGCAAGCCGATGTCGGACGGCTGGTGGTAGGAGCGTCCCGGCGGGAGCGGCTGGCCGGGCTCGGTGGCTTCGGTGACGCGGGTCGCCTCGCGGAAGGATCGGGCGACATCGAAGAGGTCCGCCGCCTCGCTGCCTGCGCTGACGGTGGCCCCCGGCGCCAACTCGAGTACGGTGCGGCTCAGATGTTCGACCACGGGTGGGCAGGGCTGGCCGGGGCGCAGGGACAGGAGGATGCCGAGGCGCGTGGGGCCGAGAACGCCGACGAGGGCTTGTGTCCCCTGCTTCCTCAGCTCTTCGCACAGGAGGGCCTCGCTTTTCGTCGCGTCCGTCTCCTGAGGGAAGTCCGCGAGCACGGCCATGAAGCCGCAGTCCTTGGTGGACAGACCCAGTGCGGCGACCCGGGCCGCGGCGTCCGCAGGAGAGTGGTGACGTTGTCCGACGAGGTCGCGCAGGAGATTGCGGTGTGCGGTGCGTTCCCAGGGCACGGGGTGGATGACGCGGGCGATGGTGAGGGCCATCGCAGCTCTCTCCAGAACGGTCACAGCCGTCGGGCCGAATGTCGAGGGGGTGGGCCGACCTGACGGAGCGGGCAGCATGACCACCCGGCCCCAGCTTTCGCCCTGGTACTCCACGGATGTCACGAGCCAGCCGCCGGGTCCGGACACGGATGTGCGGCCGGCGGGAGGTGTCGCTCGTGAGCGCCGTTCCCAGTCGCTGAGCGCTGCCTCGACCGTGCCTGCGGAGGGCGCGCAGATCAGTGCCTGGTGGGCCAGATTCTCCAGTACGACGGTGTGGCCGCTCATCTCAGCGGCGGCACGTACGACCTCCTCGGGCACAGCGCCGCGCAGGGTGAGGGCGGTGAACGCCTCGTGAATGCGCTGGGTCCGGCGCATCTCCTCGGCCTGGTTGCCGAGGATGAGAGCGTGGACGACTTGTGTGACCTCAAGGAAGTTGACGTCCTTGGCCAGGGTCACGAGGGGGAGCCCGCGCGCCTCGCAGGCATGGACCAGGGCGTCCGGCGGGCGGTGGTAACGGCGGACCAGTTCGATGACCAAGGCTGCCGCGCCGATGTCGGCGAGTTCGTTCACGTAGCGGCGGACACCGGCCGGCTCCTCGGGCAGGGGCATGCCGGTGGTCAGTACGAGCTCGCCGCCCTTGAGGAAAGAGGCAGGGTCGGTGAGCTCGGTCATGTGAACCCAGCGGACGGGGCGGTCGAGGAGGTCTGCTCCGGTGACGACCTGTGGCTGCCCGGCGGCGAGGACGGGAAGGGTCAGAACGTCGGCCACGGTGAGCGGATGGTTGGCGGTGGCCATGTCCGGGCCTGCCAAGGAGGCGTCAGGACCGTCGGTGACGGGCCGCGCAGCCGTGTGGTGGTTCTCGTGCATGGGGCCTCCCGGGGTGCTCCGTCACCTTGACAATCCTCGCTGACCTGCGCAAGAGCTCTGAAAGGGCTGCTGTGAGCAGGACGAGCGGGGCGTGACGCCGGGTGCGGCTGACACAACGTCCAGATGCCGTGGCGGGGGCGGACAGATCGCGCATTGGCGTCATCGAGGTACGCGGAGATGCTCGACCGGACCGGAGCCAGACCGACGATCCGCCGGGAGACGAACATGACTGCACTGTCGCCGCACCTACGCCAGGCCACGCCCGTGGTGGCGGTCCGGGGAGAGGGCGTCCACCTCTACGGTGAGGACGGCCGCCGCTACCTCGACTTCACCGCCGGCATCGGCGTGACCAGCACCGGGCACTGCCACCCCAAGGTCGTAGCGGCCGCCCAGGAACAGGTGGGCACCCTCGTCCACGGCCAGTACACGACAGTCATGCACCAGCCGCTGCGGCGGCTTGTCGACAAGCTGGGCGAGGTCTTGCCCGAGGGGCTCGACAGCCTGTTCTTCACCAACTCCGGCAGCGAGGCGGTGGAGGCCGCGCTGCGGCTGGCCCGGCAGGCCACCGGCCGCCCCAATGTCATCGTCTGTCACGGCGGCTTCCACGGCCGTACGGTCGCCGCCGCCTCTATGACGACCTCTGGCACCCGCTTCCGGTCCGGCTTCTCCCCGCTGATGAGCGGTGTCGTCGTCACTCCGTTCCCGTCCGCATACCGATACGGCTGGGACGAGGAGACCGCGACCCGCTTCGCGCTGAAGGAGCTGGACTACACGCTCCAGACGATCTCCTCGCCCGCCGACACTGCCGCGATCATCGTCGAGCCGGTGCTCGGCGAGGGTGGATACGTCCCCGCCAACCGCGCCTTCATGGAGGGCCTGCGGGAGCGGGCGGACCGCCACGGCTTCCTGCTGATCCTCGATGAGGTACAGACGGGCGTCGGCCGCACCGGCCGCTTCTGGGGTCACGACCACTTCGGCGTCACGCCCGACATCCTCGTCACCGCCAAGGGCCTGGCCAGCGGCTTCCCGCTGTCAGGAATCGCCGCCTCCGAGGAGCTGATGACCAAGGCGTGGCCCGGCTCGCAGGGCGGTACGTACGGCGCCAACGCCGTCGCCTGCGCCGCGGCCTGCGCCACCCTCGACGTCGTCCGCGACGAGAGGCTCGTCGAGAACGCCGAGGCGATGGGCAAGCGTCTTCGCCAGGGCCTGGAGGCGGTGGCCGACCGGACCGCAGGTATCGGCGACGTACGCGGCCTCGGGCTCATGCTCGCCACCGAGTTCGTCACCGAGGACGGCAGTCCGGACCCCGAGACTGCCGCCCGTGTGCAGCGGGCCGCTGTCGACCAGGGTCTGCTCCTGCTTCTGTGCGGCGCCTGGAACCAGGTCGTGCGGATGATCCCGGCCCTGGTGATCGACGAGACGGCGGTGGACCAGGGACTCCAGGCATGGGCGGCCGCGGTGGAGGCCGGCACATCGGGAGCGGCGCGGCGATGACGTGGTCGGGCCGGGGTGGCGTCCTTTCCGGCCGCACCGGCCTGCGCGCACCGAGGGTTCCTGTGCGGTCGTCACCGCGGCGACGGTCCGCCTGGTGGCGACCGCACAGGCTTCCACACCGCTCCCTCGCGTCCGAGTCAGGAGCTTGCGAAGTCGCGCGGGTGAGCAGCCAGGTTCTCCGGCGCTGCGGTACATCCAGCAGCGCCGGAGGCGTGGGCCTTCACCGCGTCCGCGTCGTAGCAGTCGAACTCGACATACCACCAGGCATGGCCCTCGGGGAGGCCGGTGACGGCGTCCGGGCTGCCGTGGGCCTGCATGGTGGCGACGAGCGCCTCAACCAGCTGTGACTGTGCTCGGTGACAGAAACGGTCACCGCATCGGGGGTCCGTGCTTCGTCGAGGCTGTCCTCCACGCAACCATGGTCGGGACCATCGAGTCGTCGGCTGCTGTGTTGAGGGGCAGAGGGTGCGTAATGGATGTTCGGCAGTTGGAGTACTTCCTTGCGATCGTTGATCGTGGGGGGTTCAACCGTGCGGCCTCGGCTCTGTACGTGTCGCAGCCGTCGCTGTCGCAGGCCGTGCGGGCACTGGAGCGTGATCTCGGTTCCGAGTTGTTCCATCGCATCGGGCGCAGGGCAGTGCTGACGGAAGCCGGAAGGGCTCTGATCGAGCCTGCCCGCGAGGCGGTGCGGAGTTTGGAGACGGCGCGAGCCAGTGTCGCGGCGGTGCATGAGCTGCGTGAGGGGCGCCTGGACGTGGCATCCGTGCCCTCGCAGGCGGTGGAGCCGCTGACGAGTCTGGTGAGTGCCTTCAGTCACCGGTATCCCGGCGTCTCCGTGGCCATCAAAGCGGCGTTCACCGCGCGTGACGTGATCGACATGGTGCGCACGGGTGCCGTGGAACTGGGGCTCTTGGCGTCCGCCGGGCCGCTTTCCGACAAAGAGGTCGTCTGCCATGCGCTGGGGCGGCAGCGCTTTGCGCTGATGGTGCCGGCCGACGGCCCGTTCGCTGATCGGACAGCGGTGGGGTGTCAGGAGCTTGCCGGACAGCGGCTGATCGTCGGGCAGCCGGGTACCGGAATGCGCGCCTACGTCGACGCGCTGCGGGAACAGGGCATCGAGTTCACCGTCGCCGCCGAGACCGAGCACCGGGTGTCGCTCATGCCCCTGGTACTGGCCGATGTGGGGCTCGCGGTGGTCATGGATTCCTGGCGGGACCTCGCCCGGCAGCTGGGCGCCCGCGTCCTGGACATCGAGCCGGAGAACACCTTGGACATCGCTCTCGTCAGCCGCCGCGGCAGCCTGTCGCCGGCGGCCGCCGCGTTCGTCACGGCTGCCCTCTCAGCCGCCGGCAACTGATAGGCGCCGCTTATAAGGGGTATCCGCTTTACGTCTTGGACGCCCCGCGGACCGCCTTGCTGCAATCGACGGTATGACGACCAACCACCGCATTGCCCTGATCCCCGGCGACGGCATCGGCGCCGAGGTACTGCCCCCAGCGCAGCAGGTGCTCGATGTTCTCGGCCGCCGCCACGGCTTCAGCCTGTCCTACACGTCCTACGACTGGTCGTGCGAGCGGTACCTGCGGGAGGGCGCGATGATGCCCGCCGACGGGATCGACCAGCTGCGCGATAAGGACGCGATCCTGCTGGGCGCCGTCGGCTACCCGGGGGTGCCGGACCATGTCTCGCTGTGGGGGTTGCTGATCCCGATACGGCGCAGCTTCCGCCAGTACGTCAACCTCCGGCCCGTCCGTGTCTTCGCAGGCATCGACAGTCCGGTGCGCGGCGCGCGGCCGGGCGAGGTCGATCTCGTCGTCGTGCGGGAGAACGTCGAGGGCGAGTACAGCGAGATCGGCGGACGGCTGAACCAGGGAACGGCCGAGGAGCTGGCCGTCCAGGAAGCGGTGTTCACCCGGGCCGGGGTCACCCGTGTCGCCGACTACGCGTTCTCGCTCGCCGCCCGCCGCCGGGGGAAGCTCACCTCCGCCACCAAGTCCAACGGCATCATTCACACCATGCCGTTCTGGGATGAGCTGATCGCCGAGAGGGCTGCCGAGCACCCCGGAGTCTCCTGGGACCAGGAGCACATCGACGCGCTGGCGGCCAAGTTCGTCCTCGACCCCGCCCGTTTCGATGTCGTCGTCGCCTCCAACCTCTTCGGCGACATTCTCAGCGACCTCGCGGCCGCGGTCGCCGGATCCATCGGCATCGCCCCGGCGGCCAACCTCAATCCCGAGGGCGACTTCCCCTCGATGTTCGAGCCGGTACACGGCTCAGCGCCCGACATCGCGGGCCAGGGCATCGCCAACCCGTTGGGCGCGATCTGGTCCGCGGCCATGATGCTCGACCACCTCGGCCATCCCGCCGCGGCCAAGGACATCACGGACGCGATCGCGTCGGTCCTGGCCAAGACCGATACCCGCACCCGTGACCTGGGCGGAACCGCGACCACCGCCGAGTTCACCGACAGGCTGATCGAGCTCCTCTGAGCGATGTTCTTCCGCGGTGGGCGGCAGGGACGACGCCGCCCACCGGTCATCATTCCCGCGCGCCCTCTGCCGGTGCTTCTCCCGCGTCCAGAACCAGCACCGCGACGTGCAGGGACGTGCGCTCCAGTCCTGACTCCAGGTCGCAGCCGAGGAGCCGCTCGATGGTGTGCAGGCGCTGGTAGTACGCCTGCCGGGACATGCCGGCGCGTTTCGCCGCGACGGACTTGTTCCCGGCCGCCGCCAGATAGGCGCGCAGTGCCGGGAGCAGATCGCCGCTGTTGCGGTCGTCGTGCTCGATGAGGCGGGTCAGTTGCCGCTCGGCGTACCGCTGAAGACGGGTGTCCTCCCGAAGGATGCCGAGCAACTCCGGTAGCCGGACGTCGGCGGGGACGTAGAACCACCGCTCGGGGGAGGCCGGTGTGATCGCCTCGGCCGTCTGCTCCGCCTCCTGCCACGACCCGGCGATCCCGCCGAGGTCGGTCACCCCGGGGCCGACGGCGACAACTGCCCGCGGTCCAAGTTCTTCCCGGGCCAGGCGGCCGATCCGTTCGGCGACCGGCTGCCAGGCGCTCGCCTGTGCCAGAGCCATGAGGACACCGATGCGGCCCGGGGCCGTCTCGCCGACCAGGGTGCGGACACCGGTGTGCGTCAGCGCCTTCGCGATCCGTTCGTCGAGGTGTTCCCCCTCGGTGCCGGTGTACGGGTGGCGGATGACCACGGCGAACAGGCGGTGTCCGAGGGTGGGCAGTCCCAGTGCCTCGGCGCGGGCGCGGGCGTCCGCGGGGGAGCGGAAACGCCGTTCGTACAGGTCCCGCAGTACGGAGCGGTGGGCCCGGCGCTCCCACCACGCCTGCCCCGCCAGACGCGCCATGGTCAGCGCGATCGCCGCACGCTCCAGCACCAGGACGTGCTCCGGGTCGGGCTCGGCGCTCAGCCGGTCCTCCAGCAGCACCAGCCGCCCCCACGGGCCGTGGTGGTCCTGCACCGGCGCGATCAGCCACCCCTCCGGGCCGCTCGGCGTGATCCTCTCCGGCGTCGGGGCGGCCCGCGAACGCCGCGACCAGGCCGACACCACCGGCTCGTACGGCCGGCCGAGCAGCTCGCACATCAGGACCCGGTGGGTGAGATCCTCCAGCACCACGGGGGCTCCGGTGAGCTCCGCGGTGGTGTGCACCAGTTCCTCGGGGTCCGCGCCCCGCAGCGTCAGGGCCGTGAAGATGTCCTGGATGTCCCGCCCGCGGCGCAGCAGGGCCCCCTGGGCGTCGAGGATGAGCGCGTGCACCGTCTGCGTGACGTCGATGAACCGGACGCCCCGGGCCAGCTCGACCAGCGGCACATCACGGGCATGGCACGCCGCCACCAGCTCCTGGGGCACCTTCTGGTACCGGTACCCGAGCTCCACGATCAGGCCGGCCGCGCCGACGTCCGAGAGCTGGTCGACGTAGCCGCGCAGCTCGGAGGCCTTCTCGGGATGCGGCACACCGGTCGTCAGGATCAGCTCGCCGCCCTCCAGGAAGTCCGCGGGGTTGAGCAGCTCGGTGACATGCACCCAGCGCACCGGGCTGTCCAGCCGTGACTCGCCTGCCAGCACGCGAGGCATCCCTTCGGCGAGCACGGGCAGGAGCAGTACCTCCCTGAGCGTGGGGAAGTGCCCGGTTGCGTGACGTCTGGGTGGCATAGGTGGTGCTTTCTTCCGAGGGGAATCGGGCTCACCTTCGCATCGGCCACTCATCGTGACAAGAGGCGGCCCGTCATTCGGGCAGCCCGGTCGTCCGCCGTGACAGACCGTCTCAAGAAGGCCCCGAGGCGGAACACAGTGTGGGTTGCCCTGCGGGTTCTCCCGGGCGGAGAGTGAACGCCATCCCCAGCAGGACGCGAACCGGAAAGGTCCACACGGTGTCCGCACAGTGCTGGGGCCCCACTGCCCCCCCACCACACCATCGAGAGGAGCGACCTCATGCGCATCCCGAAGCGCGTCGCCGTGATCGGTGCCGGCAGCATGGGCAGCCAGACCATGTGGCGACTGGCCGCCCGCGGAGCCGAGGTCATCGGCTACGACCGCTACGCACCGGGTCACGACCGCGGCGCGGCCGGGGGCGAGAGCCGTATCTACCGAGCCGCCCACCTCGGCGAGCCGGGGTACATCCCGCTGCTGCGGCTGGCGGACCGGTTGTGGGAGCAGCTCCAGGCGGAGACGGGCCGGTCGCTGCTACGCCGCAGCGGCAGCCTGGTGATGGGAGAGACCGCCTCACCGTCCCTGCGCCTCCTTCTGTCCACCAGCGCCGCCCACGGGCTGGATCACGAGGTCCTGGACCGGGAGGAACTCGTCCGCCGCTACCCGCAGCACCGGCTCCCGGACGGACACACCGCTGTCCTCGACCGGTTGGGCGCCGTCCTCAGGCCGGAGGCGTCGATCCAGGCCGCCGCCGCCCATGCCGAGCACCTGGGCGCCCGGCTGCACCGCTACACCACGGTGCGCGAGGTCGCCCCCGCGGCCGGCGGTGGGGTGCGGATCGTCACCGACCAGGGCACGGACCACGTGGACGCCGCCGTGGTGACCGTGGGCCCCTGGATCAACAACCTGCTCCCGGACCTGCCCCGGACCATCGATGTCCGCCGGGTGATCTGCTCCTGGCACCTGCCCACCCGCCACGACTGGTTCGCGGGCAGCGCCCCTTCCTTCGTGCGCGCCGCACCCCACGACTGCTTCGGAATCCCGTCGCCCGACGGCATCTCCGTCAAGCTCGGTCTCTCCTTCAAATACCATGCGCCGGTGCCCGAGCCCGAACGGCTCGACCGTACTGTCCGCCCCGACGAACTCGGTGTCTTCCGCGAGCTCATCGATGAACTCATGCCCGACCTGAACCCCGACCCCATCAGGATGTCGGCCTACATGGAGGGCTACACCAAGTCCGGAAACCCGCTCGTCGGTCATCTCCCCGGCGAGGACGACATCATCGTCATGGCCGGGTTCTCCGGCAGCGGTTTCAAGTTCTCGCCCGCGATGGGCGAGATCGCCGCCGACCTGGCGCTCGACGGCACCACGGAGCACCCTGTCGACTTCCTTGCTCCGGCAGGAGTCGGCGCCGCCTGATCCCCGGCGGTTGCCGACGTCATCACCCCCTCATGACGTCTCTGTCGTGAGCATGCCTGAAAAGGGCCTGCACCGGCCCTGACCACTTCCCCGACGCAAGAAAGTGGAGCACTTCCATGCCCATTCCCTCGTTCCAGTTCCGCCCGAAGTACGTCTCGTTCGACTGCTACGGGACGTTGATCGAGTGGCCGATGACCCCCATCACGCGTGAACTCGTCGGCGACCAGATCCCCGCCGAGCAGTGGGACCAGTTCGTCAAGGAGTTCCGCGGCTACCGCTACGACTCGGTCCTCGACAAGTACTACCCCTACGAGCAGACGCTGCAGGCCGCCTTCGAGGGCGTCTGCCGCAAGTGGGGCATCAAGGCGGTCCCGGACGCGGGCAAGCGGCTCGCCGACGGCGTGCGCAGCTGGGGCCCGCACGCGGATGTGCCGGCACCGCTGAAGAAGATGGGCGAGAACTACAAGCTGGTGATCCTCTCCAACGCCGACGACTCCTTCCTCGCCGAGAGCGTGCCCCGGCTCGGCGCCGACTTCCACGCCGTCTTCACCGCCGAGCAGGCCGGCTACTACAAGCCCCGCTACGCCGCGTTCGAGTACATGCTCGACCAGCTCGACGCGTCCCCCGAGGACTTCGTGCACGTCTCCTCGCACACCCGCTACGACCTGATGCCGATGCACGACATGGGCTTCCGCAATCTTGTCCTGCTGGACCGCGGCTGCGACCCGGTCACCCACGGCTACGACTACGTGACCGTCAAGTCCCTGGACGAGCTCAACCAGATGCTGGGCATCTGACGCCCGACGCTCACCCGCTCACCAGCCCCCCGTCCGACCCGCACGTCGTCCCCGCATCCCCGCATCCCCAGGAGGCACCGCCATGGAAACCAACCGGACAGGCCGCAGAAACGCATTCCGCACCGCAGGCGCCGTGGCCGCCGCGATGCAGGTCAACAGACACCTGAGCATCCCGCTCGTCACCACCGCCCTGGCCCTCGCGCTCGCCGCGTGCGGGTCGACCGGCACCGCGCAGAACGCGGGGGCGAAGGGCACGACGCAGGGCGGGGGAGTCGGCGCGTCCGCCGAGCACACCGACGACATCTCGGTGGGCGTGAATCCGGACCAGAACGCGGTGAAGCTGCTGCCCGCGAGCGTGAAGGCCAAGGGCACGCTCTCGGTGGCGATGGACCTGTCGTACCCGCCCACCACGTTCATGGCATCGGACAACAAGACCCCGATCGGCTTCAACCCGGACATGTCCCGGCTGATCGCTGCCAAGCTCGGCCTGAAACTCCAGATCAACAACGTCAAGTTCGACACCATCATCACCGGCCTGCAGGCTGATCGGTACGATTTCACCAGCTCCACCATGGGCGCCACCAGCGACCGGCTGAAGGTGCTCGACATGGTCGACTACATCAACTCCGGGACAGGAGTGTCCGTCCCCTACGGCAACCCGCAGAAGCTGGGCACTCACACGCTGTGCGGGCACCGCGTCGCCGTCCCCTCCGGCAGCACCGCGGAGCTCCAGTGGCTGCCCCAGCTGTCCAAGCAGGACTGTACGAGCCAGGGCAAGCCGGCCATCAAATCCGTGACCCTGCCCAGCGTGAACGACGCTCTGACCCAGCTGGTCTCCAAGCGGATCGACGCGGTGATGTACGACTTCACCTCGCTCGAGTGGGCGGCCGCGCAGCAGCCCAAGACGTTCGACGTCCTCAGGCCCCTGGTGGCCACCAAGCCCGCGACCGTCGCGCTGAAGAAGGACTCGCCGCTGACCCCCGCGGTGAGGGCTGCCATCCAGTCGATCATCGACGACCCCAAGTACACCCAGGCGCTCGGTCGCTGGGGTCTCAAGGACCTCGGGATCAAGACCGCGGCCATGGCCGTCCCGCAGGACTGACATGTCCACGGATCTGATCGGTACGAAGACCGGGAGCCGACCGATGTCACCATTGCTGGCCGAAGAAAAGAAGCGGGTCACGCCGAAACGTCCGCGCGACTACGTCGCCTGGGCCGTCGCGATCGCGATCGTCGCCGGTCTGGTGTGGACCGCGGTGACGAACGAGAACTACCGTTGGCCGGTGGTGTTCAGCTACTTCACCACCGAGACCATCCTCAACGGCCTGCTGATCACGCTCCTCCTGACCGCGGCGAGCATGGCCCTGGGCACGCTGCTCGGGCTGGTGCTGGCGGTGATGCGCATGTCGCACCAGCGGCCCGTCTCCGGGCTTGCCCAGCTCTACATCACCTTCTTCCGCGGCACCCCGGTGCTCGTGCAGCTGGTCTTCTGGTTCAACATCGCGGCCCTGTATCCGCACCTCTCGATCGGCATCCCGTTCACCGACATCTCCACGCCGGTGAACGTGAACGCGATCATGACGCCGATGACCGCGGCCATCGTGGGACTGACGCTCAATCAGGCCGCCTACATGTCCGAGATCATCCGCGGCGGGTTCGCCTCGGTCAGCCGCGGACAGCACGAGGCGGCGGAGTCCCTGGGCATGTCGGGGTTCACCAAGCTCCGGCACGTGATCATCCCGCAGACCATGCCAGCGGTCATTCCGGCCACCGGCAACCAGGTGATCGGCATGCTCAAGGAGACCTCGCTGGTGAGCGTGCTCGGCGTCGCCGACCTGCTGAACAGCGCACAGTCGATCTACGCCCGCAACTACCAGACGATCCCGCTGCTGATCGTGGCCAGTCTCTGGTACCTGATCATGACGCTGGTGCTGAGCGTGCCGCAGTCCATGATCGAGCGCCGTTTCTCCCGCTCGACCCGGGCGCGGCTGACTCCGGCCGCCACGCCGGCCGAGCCGGGGGCGGGCCAGCCAATTCCCACCACGAGGGAGTCCCTGCTGTTAACGCCGACGGAACGATCGTCGCACGCAAGCTGTGCAAGAGCTTCGGACGTCACCAGGTCCTGCGTGACATCGACCTGACCGTCGCGGCCGGAGAGATCTCCTGCATCATCGGACCGAGCGGATCGGGCAAGTCCACCCTGCTGCGGTGCATCAACGGCCTGGAGACCGTCGACCGCGGAGTCCTGCGAGTCAATGGAGAGGACTTCGGTTACGTCGAGAAGGACGACGCCTACCATGCCGTCCGCCCGCAGCGGCTGGCCGAGCAGCGTGCCCGCATCGGCATGGTGTTCCAGCAGTTCAACCTGTTCCCGAACATGACCGCCGAAAGCAACGTCATGTCCGGACCGGTGCTGGTGCAGAAGAAAAACCGCGCCACCTGCCGGGAGCAGGCACAAGAGCTGCTGGCCAAGGTCGGCCTCAAGGGCTGTGGCCACAAGTACCCCGCTCAACTCTCCGGCGGCCAGCAGCAACGCGTGGCCATCGCCCGCGCGCTGGCGATGGAACCCACCATCATGCTGTTCGACGAACCCACCAGCGCGCTGGACCCCGAGCGCGTGGGTGAAGTACTCGCCGTCATGCGCGACCTCGCCGGCAACGGAATGACCATGCTGCTCGTCACCCACGAGATGGGCTTCGCCCGCGAAGTCGCCGACGAGGTCCTGTTCATGGACGAAGGCATCGCAGTCGAGCGCGGCGACGCCCGCGAAGTCCTGGGCAACCCCCGTGAGAAACGAACCCAGGCCTTCCTCGAAAGGGTCCTGTAGAAGCGGCTGGGACCGACGTGACGTCCGCACCCTGCAGGTCCCGGTCCCCAACGCCTCCCAGTCAGACGTCGATCCGACCGTCGCTGACGTCGCCGTCGGCCGGGCTCCTGGTGGTGCCCGGCCGCGCCCCGCCCCCCTTCGAAACTCCCCGCTAAGGACCCGACATGAAGACGATTCCCTACTGGATAGAAACCGCCGGGGCGTTTCCCGACCGATCCGGCAAGCCGCTGACCGAGGACACCGACCTGGTGGTCATCGGCGCCGGCCTGACGGGTCTGTCCACCGCCCTGCACTCCGCCCGCAAGGGCGCCCGCGTCACCCTCGTCGAAAAGGGCCAGATCGGCTCCGGTGCCTCCGCCCGCAACGGCGGGATGGCCAACCTGGGCTTCACCATCGGCGTGGGCCAGGCCATCCGCCGGTACGGACTGGAGCGGGCCCGCGAGATCTACAACTCCTACGGCGAGGCCGTCGACACCGTCGAGCGGCTCGTGAACGAGGAGTCCATCGACTGCCAGTTCCGCCGCGTCGGACGCCTGGGCGTAGCCTCCCGCCCCGCCCACTTCGAAGCCAAGAAGGCCCAACAGCGCGCCCTGGCCAAGCACTTCGGACACGAGACCACTCTGATCGGCAAGGCCGAGCTGCGGTCCGAGATCGGATCCGACGCCTACCACGGCGGCCTGCTCGACCCGTTCAGCGCGGCCCTGCACGTCGGCCGCTTCGTGCGCGGTTTGGCCGAGGCGTGCGAGCGCGCCGGTGTAGAGATCCACGAGCGCAACGCTGCTATCGGCGTGCGGCGTACCGCCGCCGGCCGGTTCGAGGTCAGCACCGAGCGCGGTGTCATCCGTGCCGGGCAGGTCATGATGGCCACCGACGCCTACACCGACAAGAACTTCCCCTGGCTGCGTCGCCAGCAGGTCTGCGTGGGCAGCTTCATCATCGTCACCGAGCCGCTGGGCGAGGAGCTCGCCGGGGACATCATCCCCAAGGCCCGCCTCATCGTCGACTCGAACAAGGTCTGCCACTACTTCCGGCTCACCCCGGACAACCGGCTGCTGTTCGGCGGCCGCGCCCGCTTCGCACCGTCCGACCCCACCTCGGACAAGAAGAGCGGGGCCGTCCTGTTCCGTGAGATGTGCGAGATCTTCCCCCAGCTCTCCCGTACCAAGATCGAGTATGTGTGGGGCGGCTCCGTCGGCTTCGCCATGGACCGCATCGTGCACGCCGGGCAGACCGAGGACGGCGTCCACTACTCCATGGGATACGCCGGCCACGGCGTACAGATGGCCACCCACATGGGGCACGTCATGGCCGAGGTGCTGGACGGCCACCCCGAGGTCAACCCCGTCCGCGACATCGCCCCGCCCCGCATCCCCCTCTACAACGGCACCGCCTGGTTCCTGCCCTTCGCAGGCGCCTACTACAAGACGCTCGACCGCATCCGCTGACCGGTCGGCAGCCTCTCTACACCCACAAGGAGATACCCACGATGACTGTCGTCCGTGATGTTCCCAAGCAGCTGTTCATCGGCGGCGATTGGCAGGACGCCGAGTCCGGCCGGACCGTGTCCGTCGACAATCCGGCAACCGGCGAGGAACTGTGCCAGGTCGCCGACGCCTCACCCGCCGACGGCCGTCGTGCGGTCGAGGCGGCGGTCGCCGCGCAGGCCGCCTGGGCCGCTACCCCGCCGCGCGTGCGCAGCGAGATCCTGCGCCGCGCCTACGACATCATCATCGCGCGCACCGAGGACCTCGCGCTGCTGATGACCCTGGAGATGGGCAAGCCCCTGGCCGAGGCGCGTGCCGAGGTCGCCTACGGCGCGGAGTTCTTCCGCTGGTTCTCCGAGGAAGCCGTGCGTATCGACGGCGGCATGATGACCGCCCCCGACGGCAGGAACCGTCTGCTGGTCGCCCGTCAGCCCGTCGGCCCCTGCCTGCTCATCACTCCCTGGAACTTCCCCCTGGCGATGGGCACCCGCAAGATCGGCCCCGCCGTCGCAGCCGGCTGCACCATCGTCCTCAAACCCGCCCCCCAGACCCCCCTGACCAGCCTCGCCCTGGCGGAGATCCTCACCGAAGCGGGTCTGCCGGCCGGGGTGCTGAACATCGTCACCACCACCGACGCCGCCGGCGTCGTCGAACCCCTCCTGCGCGGCGGGAAGATCCGCAAGCTCTCCTTCACCGGCTCCACCCAGGTCGGGCGGATCCTGCTGGCCCAGTGCGCCGACACCGTCATCCGCACATCCATGGAACTGGGCGGCAACGCCCCCCTCATCGTCTTCGACGACGCCGACCTCGACGTGGCCGTCGAGGGCACCATGGTCGCCAAGATGCGCAACATGGGCGAGTCCTGCTGCGCGGCCAACCGCATCTTCGTCCAGGCTTCCGTCGCTGAGGAGTTCTCCTCCCGCCTCGCAGCCCGCATGGCCGCCCTCACCGTCGGGCCCGGCACCGAACCCGGCACCGACGTCGGCCCCCTCATCGACCTCGCCGGCCGCAGCAAGGCCCACGACCTGGTGCGGGACGCCGTCAAGCGCGGTGCCACCGCCCTGACCGGCGGTGAACTCCCCGAAGGGCCGGGCTGCTTCTACCCGCCCACCGTCCTCACCGGCATCGCCCCCGACTCCGCGATCATCGACACCGAGATCTTCGGCCCCGTCGCCGCGATCCGCGCCTTCGAGACCGAGGATGAGGCCGTCGCCGCCGCCAACGACACCGAATTCGGTCTGGCCGCCTACCTGTTCACCCAGAACCTCCACCGTGCCCTGCGTGTCGCTGAACGCCTCGAAAGCGGCATGATCGGCATCAACACCGGACTGGTCTCCAACCCCGCCGCGCCCTTCGGCGGCGTCAAGCAGTCCGGCCTGGGCCGCGAAGGCGGACTCGTCGGCATCGACGAGTTCCTGGAGTACAAGTACATGGCCGTCCCCGTCGGAGCCTGACATGGGCGAGCGACTCGTCGTCCTCTACCGCGGCAACCGGCCCCCCGGCACCGACCGCATCGAAAGCCTCGCGGACACTGTCTACGCGACCGAGGAGGAACTGCCCTACCTCCTCCCCGGCGCCGACGTCCTCCTGGCCTGGGTGACCAGCACCCCGGCCATCCGCGAGGCCTGGCCCGACGATCCGGAGAAGGCACCCCGCTGGGTCCACGCGGCGTCAGCGGGCGTGGACTCCTTCCTGTTCCCCGCTCTCGTGGACGATCCGCAGGTTGTCCTGACCAACGCCCGCGGGGTCTACGAACAGCCGACCGCCGAGTACGTCCTCGGCATGATCCTCGCGCTCGCCAAGGACTTCCCCGGTACCTGGGAGCACCAGCGGCGCCGCGAGTGGCGTCCGCGCCCCAGCGAAGGCATCACCGGACGCGCCGCGCTGGTCTGGGGGACGGGTCCGACCGGCCGGGCCATCGCCCGGCTGCTGTGCGCCGTCGGGATGCGGGTGAGCGGTGCCGGCCGCACGTCCCGCACGGACACCCCCGACTTCGGCACGGTCCACGGTACGTCGACCCTGCGCTCCGCCCTGGCAGAAGCGGACTACGTCGTCCTGGCCGCCCCGCTCACCCAGGACACCCGGGGCATGGTCGACGCCTCCGCGCTCGCCGCCATGAAGCCGGGGGCGCGGCTGATCAACGTAGGCCGGGGCGGACTCGTCGACGAGGAGGCGCTGGTCGATCACCTCGCCGCCGGACGGCTCGCCGGCGCGGCTCTGGACGTGTTCGCCCAGGAACCGCCGCCTGCCGAGTCCCCCCTGTGGGACATGCCTGGCGTGATGATCTCCCCGCACACGGCGGGCGAGACCACCAGCGAGCGGGAGGAGCTCGTCGAGATGTTCCTCGACAACTTCGCCCGGCACACCGAGGGCCGGCCGCTGCGCAACCTGGTGGACAAGCAGCGCGGATACGTGGTCGACGAAACGCCCCCAGCCTGAAGGCGAGTAGCACGCGCCCCGACCGGTAGGAGTCACCGGTCGGGGCGCGTGCTACTCGCCTTTTCTCTCTCCGACTTGCGGACCGGGCGGTAGCCGCCCGGTCCCATCGCTTCGCCGAGCCAGGTTTATGAAACGGTCAGGTAGATCTTGCGCACGGTTTCGATGGTCTTCCAGACACCGACGTAGCCCGGCTTCATGACAAAGCTGTCGCCTGCCTTGTAGATCATCGGCTCGCCGCCTTCCGGCGTGAGTTCGATGACGCCGGAAAGGATGTGGCAGAACTCGAAGAGCTCGCCCTTGATCGAGTGCGTCTCGCCGGGTGTGGCTTCCCAGACGCCCGTCTTGATCGTTTCCCCGCGGGCGGCGTCCTGGGCCCAGGTCTTGTAGGTCGGGTTGCCGGAAATCAGGCGTTCCGGCAGCGGGCCGGACTCCTGGGGCGCGAAGGAGGGGTTGGGATCGATGGTCTTCAGGAGCGACATTTCTTTTCCTCTACTGGATGTGACAACGACGAAAATCCGGAGCGGACATACCAGGCGTCACCGGGCCGAGTTCGACCAGACTCATCGCGCTTCTCGGAGCAGGGCCTGACGGCTGCCGCCACGGGCGTGCCGGACGATCGGCATCGAAGGCGACCTGATGGGCGGCGGCCTGCACCGGCGGTGTGGAGCGTGCGACTGCCCCGGCCCATCGAGTATTTCTGACGCCCCGCACGGAGCCCACGCGTGATCTGTCCGTCGCGGGCACGATGTTCGGACGTTGTGTCAGGCGAAAGGCCAGAGGGGCCTTCATGGCCAGGAGCGGATCGGTCGCCACGGGCGCATGCAGCGGCACGGACGGGTCTGCGAGCATCAGGTGCTCATGCGTTTTTCCCTCGCCGGCTCCAGTACTCGTGGAGCCAGCGGAGACCCTCGCTCGTGCCGGCTCGGGGGCGGTACTCGCAGCCGATCCACCCGTCGAAGCCCAGCTCGTCGACCACGTCGAACAGATGGCGGACGTTGAGCTCACCCCGGTCGGGCTCGCCCCGGTCGGGCACGCCCGCGATCTGCAGATGACCGACCCGGCCGGTCGGCAGGTCGCGGCGCAGGGTCGCGGTGAGGTCGCCCTCGACGATCTGGCAGTGGTAGAGGTCGAGCTGCACCTTCAGATGCGAGGCTCTCACCTCCTGCACCACGGCGTGGGCCTCGGCCTGGGTACTCAGGAAGTAGCCGGGCATGTCACGGCCGTTGATCGGCTCGATCAGGATGTCGACGCCCGCCGCGGCGGCCCGTTCCGCGGCCCAGGCCAGGTTGGTCAGGTAGGTGGCGCGGTGCTTGGCACGCTCGGCTGGTGTCGCGGCAGGCCGGACCAGTCCGGCCATGAGGTGCACCCGCGGGCAGCCCAACACCGCTGCGTACTCCAGCGCCCGGTCGACCCCGGAACGCACCTCCGCCTCTCGCCCGGGCAGTGCTGCCATCCCGCGCTCCCCGGACTCCCACGCTCCGGGAGGGGCGTTGAAGAGCACCTGCTCCAGCCCGTGGTCATCGAGCCGGCGGCGCAGCTCGGCGGCGTCGTACGCATAGGGGAAGAGGTACTCGACGGCCTGGAAGCCGTCGGCCGAGGCCGCGGCGAAGCGGTCGAGGAAATCGTGCTCGGTGTACATCATGGACAGGTTCGCTGCGAACCTCGGCATGCTGGCTCCTGTGTTTTGGCCGTGCTTACCTGCGTAGACGGAAGATCTGGGCGTTGATCCCGGAGCGGGCCGACCAGGCGGCCATCCGTGCGTCATCAAAGCCGGACCGCAGTGATGCGGTGCGATCATCTGGCTCCGCAATCTCCCTGTCATTCCATGGTCTCGAAGGCCCTTGCCGTGGCACGGACAGGTTCAGCCGCCTGCGCGTTCAGCACACGCACCGTGTCCTCCGCTCCGCTGCGCGGGCTGGAGAGCACGGGCTTGCCGACGGCTTCGGCGGTCGCGGGAGCCAGCCGTGCCATGGACGCCTGTGCCAGCACGATCACGTCGACCTCGGTGGCCAGCGCCCGTGCCCCGTGCAGCACCATCGCGTCGTGGTGGTCGCGGTCACCGGACATCAGCACCGAGAAGGCGCCCTCGCAGAGCCGCTCCCGGACGGTGACATCGCGACCGGCCGCCCGGGCCTTCTCCTCGACGAGGGAACGGGTCGGCGGCAGCGTCGTGGGGACCGTGGCCAGGACGCCGACGGCGTCAGCGGTCTCGACCGCTGACGCGGTCATCGCATCGTCGATCTTGACGATCGGGACGGAGACCAGACGCCGGGCCACGTCGATGGCCGGACCGACCGAGGAGCAGGCGGAGAAGATGACGTCGGCGCCCGCGGCCTCCGCCGCCTGGGCCAGGTGCACCATGCGCTGGGTGCTGGCAGGTGAGACCTCACCGTCGCGCACCACGGCTGCGAGCACGTCGCTGTCGACGAAGTGCAGGACGTGGGCGTCCGGCGCGAGTTCCGCGAGGTGTTCGTTGATGACCGAATTGGGGTTGATGAACAGCAGGCTGGTGTGCAGCACGGCGATCGAGGCAGTGGTGGACATGGTGTCTCCAACAGGGTGAGGTATCGGGCCGCGTGCCGGTGAGGGCACGAGAGCACGAGACGAAGTGGTGCGGTCCAGGTCGGCGGGGCTGAGTTCAGGTCAGGCGTTTTGCCCTTCGGCGTGGGGGCTCAGGCGGCCGATGACATCCAGGGCTGCGTCCCGGACCGCGTCGCGGCCCGCCGCCCACAGGGAGACGACGTCGGAGCCGGGCAACGCGGACGGGAGGGTCACGTGGGTGGCCTCCAGATAGGCGCGGCGCAGCTCGGCGTTGACGTTGACCTTGGCGACGCCTCGGGCGAGAGCGCCGTGCAGCTCCTCGACGGGCAGACCGCTGGCGCCGTGCAGGACGAGAGGGACGTTTACGGCCTCGTGGATCGCGGCCAGCCGCTCCAGGTCCAGGCGGACCGGGTGCTTGGTGAAGCCGTGGACGTTGCCGACGGCGACGGCGAGCGCGTCCACGCCCGTCGCGGCCACGAATTCGGCCGCCTGCTGTGGATCGGTCATCGCCGCGGCCTGCGCGACGGCGTCGGTGGAGACGTCCTCGTCGCCCGGCAGGGCACCGAGCTCGGCCTCCACCCAGGCACCGTGGGCACGAGCCCGCCGGACCGCCTCCTGCGTCAACGCGATGTTCTCGGCGAACGGCAGATGGGAGCCGTCGACCATGACAGAGGTGTAGCCCGCCTCCAGGCAGTCGGTGATCTCCTCCAGGTCCCGGCTGTGATCGAGGTGCACACCGAGGCGGGCGGCGGAGTGTCCGGCCGCGTGCAGCGCCAGCCGCATCAGGGCCTCGCGCCCGGCGTGCTTGAAGGGACTGGAGCCCGCCTGGATGACGACCGGCCGTCCGGCGGCCTCAGCGGCGGCCGTGATGCCCTGGACCGTCTCCAGGTTGTAGGCGACGAAGCCAGGCAGGGCGTGACCGGCGGCCACCGCCTCCTTGAGGGCATCGGTTCCGTGCAGCAGCATCAGGCACTCCTGAGCAGGTCGAGGGCGTCGGCCAGGGCGTCGGCGCCCCCGACGTTCCCGGCGAAGACGATGTAGGGGATGCCCGCGGCCGGGCCGTCCGCGGGCTCCCAGAGCGAGACGATGCCCGGCAGTAGGGTGCCCCGGGCCCAGGCACGGCGGATCTCAAGGCCGTGGGTGGCGGTGTCGCTGGAGGTGATCCCGCCTTTGGCGACGACGAAGGCGGGCCGCCCGGTGGCGTTGACCTGCCGTACGGCCTCGACGAGCGCGGCGGAGACCCGGCGCGAGATCGCGAGACTGTCGTCCGCGTCGTCACCCGTCACCAGCACGCGAGAGGTACGGATCACGGCGTCCGCCGAGTCCAGAGCGCCGGCGGCCGCGGCCGCGACCTCGGCGATGTGGGCGTCACGCCGCTCCTCGTCGAGCAGCAGGGCCACATCCAGCACGTACTCGGCGATCCCGCCTCGCTCCCTCAGCCGGTCCAACTGCCGTGTGGTCAGCGCGACATGAGACCCCACGACGATGAGACCGTGCGGTGCGTCCCCGCGCAGCGGATGCAGTTCGGCTGGGGTGAGCGGTGCCTGCGCAGCCTGTCCGGCGCGGGCCCTGACGAAGGACGGCCCGACCCGGTACAGCAGTCGCGTGCCGTTCTCCTCCGCCTGTGCGAGGGCCAGGGCCAGCACCCGCAGATCGTCGTCGCACACCGCGTCGACCACGGCAGTGCGCCCGCCGCGCAGCGAGGACAGCAGCCGCGCCGTGTGCGCCGGGCCGCCGCCGCGCAGGTCGTCGAGGGTGACGCGCAGAACCTCGTCCGCGGGGATGCGTCCGCCCGTCTTCTCCTCGACCCACTCGGGCAGCGACGAGCTGCGGTAGCCGAAGGTGGTGTCGCGGGCGAACTCGCTCTCGCCGACCGGGAGCAGGCCGTCGGCGGTGCGCATCCAGTGGTGGGAGTTTACGGTCAAGCGGCCTGCCTCAATGTAGGCGGGGACCAGCACGACCCCGTCGACCGTGCCGAGTTCCTCGGTCAGGACGTCGGTCTCCAGCGGGAAGTGGCCGCGAAGCGTGGAGTCCCCGCGGCTGGCCAGCACATAGCCGGTGCCCTCGGCCGCCGACGCCGTGCGCAGGGCGCGCACCACCTCGCGGTTGCGGGCGGCGGCGTCCTCGGGGGACAGGCTGCGGGTGTTGGTGAGGACGAAGAAGACGGTGCTGTCCTGGCGCAGCGCCCAACGCAGATCGTCCACCGTCCAGGACGTCAGGACGGGCACGTCGGTGACCGTCTGGGTGCCGGTCGGATCGTCGTCGAGGACGACGAGACGGGGGCCGCCGGATATGCGGGCGGCCACTTCCGCGGCGCTCACCTCGTGGACTGGAGGCAGCCCTTCCAGCACCGCTGCCTCGGGGACGGGCCCGGTCTGGGCATGACGGGGTAGAGACATGGCGAATTCCTGGTCTGTTACGAGTGGTTGAGGGGGAACGTCAGTCGAGGTCGCGCCTGATCACGTCACACCAGGGCTTGACCGGGCCCCGCGATGGTCTCGGGACGGAGCAGCTGGGCGAGGGTGTCGGCGGGGAGGAGGCCCTTGTCCAGTACGAGTTCGGCGACGCCGCGTCCAGTGGCGAGGGCCTCCTTGGCGATGCCGGTGGCCGCCTCGTAGCCGATGTACGGGTTGAGGGCGGTGACCAGGCCGATGGAGTTCTCCACCGCCGCCCGTAGCACCTCGGTGTTGGCCGTGATCCCTGCGACGCACCGCTCGGTCAGGGTCAGGCACGCGCGCTGAAGGTGCGTGATGCTCTTTGAGAGGGAGTGCAGGATGACCGGCTCGAAGGCGTTCAGCTGGAGCTGCCCGGCCTCGGCGGCCATGGTGATCGTGACGTCGTTGCCGATCACCTCGAAGGCGACCTGGTTGACGACCTCGGGGATCACCGGGTTGACCTTGCCGGGCATGATGCTGGATCCGGCCTGCACCGGCGGCAGGTTGACCTCGTTCAGACCCGCGCGCGGCCCGGACGACAAAAGACGCAGGTCGTTGCAGCTCTTGGAGAGCTTGACCGCGATCCGCTTGAGCACACCGGACATCTGCACGAACGCTCCGCAGTCCTGGGTCGCCTCCACCAGGTTGACCGCGGTCACCAGTGAAAGCCCGGTGATCTGCGACAAGTGGCGCCGCACCGACTCGGCGTACCCGGCAGGCGAATTGAGGCCGGTGCCGATCGCCGTGGCGCCCAGGTTGATCTCGTGGATCAGCTCCACCGCCTCCGCCAGTCGGCTGCGGTCCTCCTCCAGCATGACCGCGTACGCCGAGAACTCCTGCCCCAGTGTCATCGGCACCGCGTCCTGCAACTGGGTGCGACCCATCTTCAGCACGTCACGGAACTCCACCGCCTTGGCCGCGAACGCGTCCTGAAGCACCGCCATCGCCTTCAGCAGCCCGCGTACCGCGTACACCGTCGCGATCTTGACGGCGGTCGGATAGACGTCGTTGGTGGACTGACCGAGGTTGACGTCCTCATTCGGGTGCAGGAATCCGTACTCCCCCCTGGCGTGGCCCAGCAGCTCCAGCGCCCGGTTGGCGATCACCTCGTTGGCGTTCATGTTGGTCGAGGTGCCGGCTCCGCCCTGGATGACGTCGACGACGAACTGGTCGTGCAGCTTGCCGTCACGGATCTCCCGGCACGCCTCCACGATGGCAGCGGCCTTCCTCGGCTCCAGCAGGCCGAGTTCCTCGTTCGCCCGGGCGGCGGCCTCCTTCACGGCGGCCAGAGCGTCGATCAGATGCGGGTAGGCGGCGATCGGTGTCCCCGTGATGGGGAAGTTCTCCCTGGCGCGCAGGGTGTGGACGCCCCAGTACGCCTCGGCGGGTACGTCGCGGGGGCCGAGCAGGTCGTGCTCGCTGCGGTGAGCTACGGCGGTCATGGCAGGCCGGGCCTTCTCTCGGAGCATGTTCAGGCGGGCGTGTTCGTGGGGTGTGCCAAGGGGGCGCGTGAGCCGACACGCCAGGGCGGTGGGGACTTCCCACGATCACGCGGCGGAAATCTGCGCCGTGTCACCGCCGTGGGTATCGGCTCAGAACGACTTCTCCTTCGCCTTGCATTAGGCGCGGCCGAAGGGCAGGAAGCGGGCGGGCGGCAGGACCTCGGTCCCGGGTCCCGATGCCGTCACCGGAGATGAGGGTCGTGCGGTGGTTCTGGGTTCGTCATAGGGCCGATTGCAGCAGCGGGCCGGGCAGCGCGTCCAAGACGCAATGCCGATGTGCCTTATAAGGTCGCCCTATAAGGCGGCTTTACTGCGGTTCCGTCAGCTCCGTCCAGGAAATACATCGCCGCCGAGGACATTGGGCCGCGGCGGCTGATCTGCCGACGCCCGGCCAGCTCTTCGCGGTCCACCGTCCTGCCCGGAGGGGCAGACCCCGCACCCGACGCCGCGAGCGTGGTCCGGCGAAACCGGTGACGACCACGTACTGCTTCACCTGCACGGCGATCTTGAGACGGCTGCCCTTCCCCGGCCAGTACTTCGACCCGGAAACCGGCCTTTCTGGGGCTCGCCCCAGGCTGCGAGGAAACCGTCGTGCATGTCTGCCGAGGCCGACGCCGACGCCGTCGATGCCGAGCCGGGACGGCGGACAGGTTGACGAAGGCGTGCACCTCCACGAGTGCCTCGTCACCGTGCGCGTGCCGAGGCAGGCATGCCGTTCGTCGGCGTGCCGCAGCGCTGCGACCGGATTGCGATAGCGAAGTGGCCGTCGGGATCCTCGGTCGGAGGGGCAGAGGCATCGTATGGGTGGAGGAGGTGGGGCCGACGCGCACCGGGTGGGACGGGATCGTGATGCCTCCTCCCCTGTGGCGGGTTAGGTGCCTGCCGCATCCCTCTGTGTCTGTGCCCCTGCCTTTCCGTACGCCCCCTGAATAGTGCCTGCCAATCAGGGTGGCGTCCCGCCAGGTGGTGTAGCGGATCAAGGCGCCGGAATCCGCAGGTCATCGCCGCATCGGTGCGGTTCGGGGCCGCGCATGGCGCTGACGGCAGGTCAGCCGCTGCGCGACCCGGGAGCCATGTCCCATGGCGTGGCCGACGCGCGGTTACCGGAACTCGTCGAGCAAGGTCGCTTAAACCACGAAGTGGGACACGACCCCAATCAGCGGGTTTCTTCCGTCGGCCTGCCGATTCCGAAGGGAATGTGGGCGGGGCGCCCGCGTTTCGCGCCGCCACGGGCGGCTCGGTTGCTCCCAGTGGGCTGTGGCCATAGTTGTGGTCGTGGTCCTCGTGTCTCTGACGCAAGTCTGCGGCGGTGACGCACGTATGACGCACGGAGTCATTCACGGGATCTGGACCGGGCGGGAAAACCGCCTCTGACCTGTGCGTTCTCTGGAGTGGCCCAGGCCGCACATGTTCCCGATGACTCATCATGTGGAGTGCGTGGCGATTTTGGAGCCTGCTTCGAAACGGCTCTGACCTGCGGCTTCTGCTGGATGACCCAGGCGTGGCGGGTACGCGCGATCTCTTTCCCAAAGTCCATCGCGTGGAGTGCGTCGCAGGCTCACGCCACATGCCTCACCTGCTGCTTCGAACAGCGGGGTGCGTGCGATGAGCGCTCTGCCCCGCCTTCGTGAGGGGCGGTGCATGTCTTGACGCTCGTTTGACGCTGCTTCTGATGGGGCGTCACGGCGCTCGTTCGATTGGCCATCAAGTCCGCGAAGGTCCTGTTCGGCGTTCGCGGTGTCGGTCTCGGCGGTTTCCGACGTGCGGATGAGGCGCAGGGCCAGTAGGACCAAGCGGTCAGAAGATGTCCCGAGGCCGGTGACTAGCGTGTCTCCTTGGACCTGCTCATCGGTTGATCGGATGTATCTGTCCGGTGGGTGATCACTGATGCGATGTAGGACCGGAGCGAGCCGCTGATGCCGACCGATCCGGTCCGTGGTCGGCGATGGGCCGACCCTCGTCGAACCCTGGAGGCCATCGCGTGGCAGTACCGCACCGGCTCGCCTTGCCGTCCACAGCCCACCTGAGCAGCCGTTTGTGAGCGGTCTGGAATGGTCGCTGCGCTCCTGGCAGTGGCCGATGGTGACATCGGTTGGACCGTGTCGGTGGACTCCACCGTCTGCCGGTCTCACCAGCACGCCGCCGGAGCCAGGAAAAGGGGCGCCATTTCGGGCTGGGCCCGATGACCACGCGCTCGGACGTTCCCGCGGCGGCCTGAGTGCGAAGATCCATCTCGTCAGCGACAGCCATGATCACGACGGCGCCGGCCGCCGCGTGTCACGTCACGCGAATGCCCTCGCGGTCTTCGAGGGCGCTGATGGCGGTGGCGGTGAGGCCGTGGGTGATGTGGCCTCGCATCAGCTGGGCGGCTTCGGCGGCGCGGCCGTCCACGATCAGGGAGACGAGTTGGTGGTGTTCCTGGAGGTCCCTGGTGCGGGGTTCGTCGCCGGGCGGGAGTTCGAGTGCAGCACGACCGCGAGTCACTCGGACACGGCATCAGCGCGATGCTCTGGCTCAGCGTCGCCCCCTCCGCACTCGATGCCGCCGGACGGAAACTGGCAGAACACCACGAGGTTCGCTTCGCCGGCGCCACCACCGGCCAGGCCAACCTCGTCGCCACCGTCGCCACCGTCGCCAGCCCGAGCACGGGCGAGCTCTACACATACCTGAGCGAGAAGATCGGCGGCATCGACGGCGTGCAAGCCGTGGAAACCGCCCTGACCTTGCGGCATGTCAAGCAACTCACCTACGAGCCGAGCCCATGACCGCCGAACGGCCACCAGGCGAATGAGATCGCACATCGCCCCGTGCGTACGGACCGACGGAGCGACCGTGGTGGGGTGGTGCTGCACTGTCGACCAACCCGCTCGTCGCCTCTGTGTCTCGCCGCCTCGCGGTGCAGGGCATGCAGCCCGGCAGCCCTACGACAGCTCCCTCAGCCTGCCGTTCAACCTCGGCGAGCGGGTCGGCTGTGTGTGCGGAGGACCGCGACTGATCACCCCCACCACCAGGCAAACAGGGTGCACAGAACCGGCGTTCCGGGGTAGAAGTCGGACTGTCGTCCTTGCAGTTCCGCTCCGGCATCAGCGACCCGAGCGGAGAACCCGAGGTCTGGGATGTGATCACGATGGACAAACCGCTGAACGGCACACCCGTGCGGACCACAGTGCACACGGTCCCGGGACGAGAAAGCCTCTTGACCAAGATCAGCGATCTGCAGGAGGAGATCGGCCAGCTGCAGGAGGCCATCGTCTCCCACGCCGTCATCGACCAGGGGATCGGCGTGGTCATTACCCTCGGCACCCTCCGGCCCGACCAGGGCTTCGAAGTCCTCCGCGAGGTCTCACAGCACACCAACATCAGACTGCGGCAGATCTCCGAACACCTGGTCGACTGGGTCCACAGCGAACAACTGCCCGACGAGATCCGCACCGCTCTGGACGAGGCACTCGCAACCGCGCGGTCCAACTGAAGGCACAGTTCTGCCGTCCGCTGTCTCAGCCGGACGGCAGAGCGGGCGGACGAATTGAACGCTGGCTCACTGCCGAACCGGCACGCGACGCGACCTCCGCCCACCGTGTCCCCGAGCGCATCCAGCCGAAACGCACCACGCCCAGGCCCCCCGTCACCGCTTGTCGAGCGGAGGTCAGAACGAGGCACTTATCGGCGACCCGACGGTACTCATGCCCGCATGCCGTGCAGCGAGGTCCACAACGGCAGCCACGGTGCCGACCGTCGTCCGGGCCGCCACCATCGGGCTGGAGGGAAAACCGCAGGACCGTCCGCAGTTGCCGCCCCCCTGGGTTGACCCCGGCTGTTTCAGCGGTACGGGTGAGCTGACGTCCTGACGGCGGAAAGCGCCGCTGACCTGCAAGGTGCCTCTGTCGAGTGCGTATCCGGTACAGGGACAGGAAAGCTTCCGGTGGTCAGGCGTACCAGGTCGGGCCACGGGCTGTCGGTGGCGCTCGCGGAAGCTGGAGCTGCCGGGTCCAGCGCGGATGCTGCGGTCCAATGACGGATCCGCCAGTACCACCACGCAGACTGTGGTCCCGGCCACCAAGGTCTCCTGCCAGCCGCTCGCTGCGCCCGGTCTGGAGGCGCTGACCAACTGTGGCGTCTTCTACGGCTCAGCCAGGGACCGCCGATCCATGGATGAACCTTCCTCTCCCGCCCCTGCGCGGGCGCCCCTACGGTCGAGGCTGCGGGCGCTCACCGGCCCGCCGTACCGAAGGAGCACGACCCCCATGAAGATGACCGGCAACACGATCCTGATCACCGGCGGAACCTCGGGCATCGGCCTCGGCCTGGCCCTGCGCCTGCACGAGGCCGGCAACAAGGTGGTCGTCGCCGGCCGGCGCAAGGAACTCCTCGACAACATCACGGCCGAGCACCCGGGCATCGACGGGCTCGTCCTCGACGTCGCGGACCCCGACTCGATCGCCCGGGCCCGTGAGACGGTGGCGGCGAGCCACCCGGGGCTGAACGTCCTGGTCAACAACGCGGGCATCATGCTCCGGGAGAACCTCCTCGACCCGGCCGAACTCACGATCGCCGAGGATCACGTCGCGACCAATCTGCTCGGCACTATCCGGATGACGTACGCCTTCCTGCCCCTGATCGCGGGTAAGGACGACGCGGTCGTCATGAACGTCACCTCCGCGCTGGCGTTCGTACCGTACCCGAGCACCCCGACCTACAGCGCGACCAAGGCCGCGCTGCACTCCTTCTCCGAGAGCCTGCGCATCCAGCTCGCCGGTGCTGACGCCGGCGTCCAGGTGATCGAGGTCGCCCCGCCGGGCGTGCGCACGACCCTGCTGGGTCAGGAGGACAACGAGCACGCCATGCCGTTGGACGACTTCCTCACCCAGGCCCTCGACCTGCTTCGCGAGAAGCCCGACGCGAAGGAGATTGTCGTGGAGGGTGCCAGGTTCATCCGCGACGCGCAGGCCAACGGCTCCTACGACAACGTACTCGCCATGATCAGCAGCAGCTGACCGACCTGTAGGGACCGACGCGGGACAACAGCGCACGCAGGTTCTGTCAGGTCTCGTCTTGGACGGACGCGAATGGGCCGCCTCGCCTCGGTCGTCGCACGGGAGTCACGACCGGTTCGGTCCTGAGCACGGACGGGCGCCCATGAGTGCATGGCCGCACCGGCGCAGATCGTCGTCTCGGCCAGGCTGGGCTGACGAGACCCGGGGGCGCTCCCGGAGCGGCGGGCGTCGCCGGCGGGGGACCGCCGCAGGCCGTCGTCCCTACCCGCGGCCGACGGCACACCGCCGACGGTCAGCGGATTTCCCACCGGGTCATGCAGGTCAAGGGGCCACTGGATCGCCCCCCGCGAGCGCCCCTCGGCGTCGGCCTCACCCATGAGCGGCTTCGCGCGTGTGGGAGAGGAGTGCTCAGCCATGGATCGGCGGTCTCTGGATAGCCGGCCGGGATACGGCGAGGATGGGGGCATGGACAAGAAGGAACTGGCGGAATTCCTGCGTTACCGGCGTGAGACGCTGCGACCCCGCGACGTCGGGTTGGTCGAAGGGCCGCGCAGGCGTACGCAGGGGCTGCGACGCGAGGAGGTCGCGCAGCTCGCCGGAATGTCCACCGACTACTACGCCCGGCTGGAACAGCAGCGTGCTCCGCAGCCCTCCATCCAGATCACCGCGGCTCTCGCCCGGGCGCTGCGGCTGTCCCTGGACGAGCGAGACCATCTCTTCGTCCTCATCGGCCACAACGCCCCGGCCCGCTTCCACCGCTCCGAACATGTCAGCCCGCCGCTGATGCGGGTCCTGGACCGCCTGGACGACTCCCCGGCCATGGTGCAGACCGATCTGTTCGACACTCTCGCGATGAACCCCTTGGCCGTGGCGCTGCTCGGCGACCAGACCCGCCACACCGGTCTGGGCCGCAGCGGCTACTACCGCTGGTTCATGGACCCGGCCGAACGGCTGATGGTTCCCGAGGAGAGCCACGAACGCCACGGCCGTGCCCAGGCGGCTCGCTTGCGGGCCGCGCTGACAGCCGGCAGCGACACCTCCCGAGCCGCCCGGATCCTCGCCGAACTCCAGGAACACAGCCCCGAGTTCGTCCGCATGTGGGAACTTCAAGAGGTCGCCCAACGCTACGACGACTGCAAGACCGTCCTTCATCCCGAACTCGGCCGCATCGACGTCGACGCCCAGGTCCTGTTCACCGAGAACCGCGCCCAGACCCTGGTGGTGCTGACCACCCGCCCGGGCACGGAGAGCCACAGCAAACTCGGACTGCTCTCCGTCATAGGGCACCGGCAGCTCACCCCCTGACATCCTGGGACGGGCGACGGATCAAGGCTCGGCACAGGATGGGGCCGGAGAAGGCACCTTGCAGTGGTGCAGGCTGGACCGGATGACCCTGCTGCACGGTCCTGCCTATACGGCGTCCATCCCTACGGGCGTCCCCGGGGCGACCCGCGGCCACCCCATCAGGAGGGGTGGTGATGCGGGCGGTTGACGGTCCAGGACGCCGGAAGTTCTCTGGACCGGGGCACCCGCTTCCGTACGCCTTCTGCTCTGCGCGCTGCGGCCGGACAGGCAAGCCCGCCGTGCTGTCCGGGCTCCGCGGGCGGGCCGTCGATTTGACCGGATGCCGCCTCCGTTTTACACCGCGAACTACTATCCGCACCTCAATGGGCAGATCGAGGCCGTGGACAACGGCGCGGTGGAGAGCGTGTGGAACGCCGAGCAACTGGGGCGCCCGGTGGTCAAGGCGTGGAACGCCGCCCTGGCCGAGACCCAGCGGACCCGGGGCGTTCTGGCCGGAACGCCCGGCCGGCTCGCCATCCCCGTTGCCGGCGACTCCGAGGAGGCGCGGCGTGTGGCCATGCAGCTCGTGGACGACACCGGCTTCGACCCCTACGACGCGGGAACGCTGGCCGACTCCTGGCGTCAGCAGCCGAACAGCCCCGCCTACTGCACCGAGTTGACCCTCGACGAGCTGCCGACGGCCCTGGCCGCGGCCGACCGCGCCAAGGACGCGGCCATCCGCGACAGCTTGCCGGAACGCCTCGCCACCCTCCCGGCCACGGCCACCCTGGAGGACGTCGTCGAGATGAACCGCGCCGCCCACCGCTGAGTCACCCGAAAGGGCTCTCGCCTCTTCGGCGGGTGCACGCAACGGCACGAGGGCGGCAGCGCCTGCACGCCGCCGACACCAAAGACGAACACGAAGAGCGCGCAGTCTCCCAAGCTGCGGCCTACAGCTCCGCGCGCCGCTGCCTGCGAGGATCCGCAAGCCTGCCGGCACTGCATCCGGCCCTTACGCCGACTGCCTCCTTGCGCGGCCTGCCGTAAAGCGCTGCGCGGCGGCCGCCGTGGCAGCGACTGCGCACCATGGAGAGGATCCACCTTGCCCGGCACCGCATCCCCCTTCACCGACATCGCACGCTCCCGGCGCTCCCCCCGGCGGTTCCTGCCCACCGCCCTGTCCCCTTCGGACATCCGCGGCGTGCTGGAAGACGCACAGACGGCCCCCTCGAACAGCAACACCCAGCCGTGGACGGTCCACGTCGTCTCGGGTGCGGCGCGGGACGCCCTGGGCACAGAGCTGCTCCGGGCAGAGGAGGAGGGACGGACCTCCCCGGATTTCACCGATGGCTACGGCGAGGGCGTCTACCTCGAGCGGTCGAAAGCCCTGGGCGCGAGTGTCTACCGGGCCCGGGGCGTCGAGCGCTCGGACCGGCGCGGCAGGAGGGCGGCGGTCCGCGAGAACCTGCAGGTCTACGGCGCCCCCCATGCCGCCTTCCTGTTCATGCCGGCGCTCGGCGACGGGGTCCGGACGGCCGGCGACATCGGCATGTACGCGCAGAACTTCCTGCTCTCCCTGGCGGCCCGGGGGCTGGCCGGCATCCCGCAGACCGTGCTCGGCGTCTACGTCGACACCGTCCGCGAGTTCCTGGGGGTCCCCTCGGAGCTCAAGCTGCTGTTCGGCATCTCCTTCGGCATGGCCGACCCGGCGGCACCGGTGAACACGCTCCGCACGGAGCGGGTTCCGCCGCAGCGGAGCGTGGTCCTGCATGAGACCCCGGGAGTCCTCGACAGGCCGTAGTCCCTTAGGAGTCCTTTTATGCCCGCCCGGGTCGCGCGGCCTGGCACCGCTCGGCTTCGCTCGCGCGGGAGGGGCCCCCGCCACCGCGTTGCCGAAACGCCCACGTGGACTCCGCCACGAGGGCGCTCCGGCGCCTTGCGATGCACGGCACCAGACCACGCGACCTCATCGGGCGCTCATAGGGAAAGGACCCCTTGGCCCGAGCGGTGCGTAGGCGACGAAGCCGACGCCCAGTTCGTCGAGGACCGGGAAGAGCTGTTCGACGTCCCGCTGAGAAGACGCTTTCAGGCGGCCTCTAGCCGGGGAGGGTTTGGGGAGCACTCTTATCGGGCGGCTTCTGCCATGCGAGTTGCAACTATGCATTGGCTCCACCGTCCTTCACCGCCATTGGTCAGCCGCGCGACATCGCAGCGATGGCGGTGTTCCTCGCTTCTCCCGATGCCCGGTACATCACTGGTGCCGAGTTCCTGGTCTGGTCCGGGACAACGCCCGGGAACCCGGCCGCCTTCGCGGCCGGGGTCGCGACAATGCCTGGCACAATGACGTTCACTCGGATGTTGTCGTCCGCGAGCTCAACGGCTGCCGTGCGGGTGAGTCTGCGAATGGCCCATTTGCTGGCGCCGTATGCCGACAGGCCCGGTGCCGGTCCCATGCCTGCGGTTGAGGAGGTGTTGATGATCGCCCCTCCACCGTTCCGCTTCATTCCGGGCGCACGGCCTGGCTGCCGAGTAGGTGGCCTACGAGGTTGATGTCAAAGATGCGCCGCCAGCCCTCGACGTCCTGCTCGGTCAACGGCGCGCCACGGAAGATGCCGGCGTTGTTCACGAGGACCGTGACCACTCCCCAACGGTCCTCGACCACTGCCAGGGCCGCCGTCCATTCGGCCTTGTCTGTGACGTCCAGGCGAATGGCCAGCGCCCTCTCTTCGAGTTCCTTCGCGACGGCGGTAGCCGCCGGCAGGTCGATGTCGGGAATCGCAGTGGGGTAGCGGCTTCCTGCCGAGCGGTGGGGAAGGATCTCGGTGATGCGGGCCGGATCGGCGGCGGAGAGCTGGACGTCGACGGTCCCGGCGTTCTCCTCAAGGCGCTTGGTGCTGCGGGTGCCGGGAATGGGTGCGACGTCCTCGCCCTGGGCGAGCAGCCAGGCCGGCGCGAGCTGGGCGGGGGTGGTGATGCCCTTGGTGCCGGCCGGACTCCTTACTCGCTCGCGGGCTGGTGGTCAGGCGGCGGCTCGCTCGCCGGCGGGCCGACGGCGCAGGGCCGGGTGCTGGAGGGCCGGAGGGAGATAGGCGGACTGGTCGGGTGAGCCGACGTTGGCGCCGGGTGGAACGATCTTGTCGATCCGGTCAAGGATGTCGTCGGTGAGCGTGACGTCGACGCCGGCGAGCAGGTCGTCGAGCTGCTCCATCGTGCGGGGCCCGATGATCGCGCTGGTCACACCGGGATGGGCGATCGCGAACGCCATGGCGAGGTGGGTCGTCGGCAGGCCCAGCTCTTCGGCGAGCGGGACGATCTGTTCGACGGCGTCGAGCCGACGCTCGTCCCTGAAGCTCGTGAAGATGGCAGCGCGGCGCAGGTCGGTCTGCTGACCCTTGCGGATCCGCCCGGTGAGCATCCCCTTCGCGAGCGGGCTCCAGACCAGGACGCCCATGCCGTAGCGCTGGGCGACGGGCAGGACCTCGGTCTCGATGCCACGGTTGAGAATCGAGTAGGTCGGTTGTTCGGTACGGAACCGTTCCAGGCCGCGCCGCTCTGCCACCCACTGGGCTTCGACGATGTCGGAGGCGGGCATCGTGGATGAGCCGATCGCGCGGACCTTACCGCTGTGGATCAGGTCCGAGAGCGCGGAAAGCGTCTCCTCGATGTCGGTGTCCGGGTCCGGCCGATGGATCTGATAGAGGTCTATGTGGTCGGTCTCCAGACGCCGCAGCGACTGCTCGACCGCGGTGATGATCCAGTGCCTCGAGTTGCCCCGTTGGTTGGGATCGTCACCCATCGGCATATGCAGCTTGGTCGCGAGGACGACGTTGTCGCGGCGTCCCTTGAGGGCCTTTCCGATGATCTGCTCCGACTCGCCGCGACTGTAGGCGTCGGCGGTGTCGACGAAGTTGATCCCGGCGTCCAGGGCCTTGTGGATGATGCGGATCGAGTCATCGTGGTCGCGGTTGCCGACGGCTCCGAACATCATGGCGCCGAGTGCGTAGGGACTGACCTTGATGCCGGTCCGGCCGAGGGTGCGGTACCGCATATGGGCTCTCCTGAGGTGTGGTCGAGGTCAAAGTGAGCACTCTGTCGGTGCCGTACTTTCGATCGACGCGGAACGTTTTCGGTCGAGTCACCCCTGCCTGCACCTGTCCCGGCACGGCGAAGTGTCGGGCTCCTGGCGGCGTGGACTGGTGGGCCGGGGTTCAGGATCCGGTGCTGTAGCGGGTGAGCATGAGGGCGACGGCTTCGTCGACGATCGCGGCGTCGGTGGGGTTGGGCGGGACGAAGTCGGTCCGTACGAGCTGGGGCCACAGGAACTGGCTGCAGATCATGCCGAGGAACTGTTCGGCCACCGCGGATGCCGACTGCGGCTGTCCGTCGGCCGAGCGGAAGTCGAGGGTGCCGGCCTGCGCTTCGGCGTCCAGGTAGTCGCGGAGCCGGTCGAAGAAGGGTCCGCGGTCGATGGCGAAGCCGGCGCCGACGATGTCGGCGAGCTCCGGCATCTG
>NZ_JBEZKG010000005.1:359801-445297 GCF_040651535.1 Streptomyces sp. NPDC048420 | reverse complement strand
CCGGTCGGGTTGACCAGAAGACGGTAGTTCTCCGTGTCCAGCTTGATGCCGTCATCCAGGAGCGCCTTGAGCTCCGGCTCCACGACGAACTCACGGACGTCGGGCGCCAGCAGCGACTCCAGGTCGATGTCGGAGGCGTGCTGCGAGGACACCACGACCGTGTCGAGCCGGACGGCCTTGTCGCCGTCGTACTCGATGGTGACCTGCGTCTTGCCGTCCGGGCGCAGGTAGGGGATGGTGCCGTTCTTGCGGACCTCGGACAGGCGCTTGGCCAGACGGTGCGCCAGGAAGATCGGCAACGGCATCAGGGTCGGCGTCTCGTCGGTCGCGTAACCGAACATCAGACCCTGGTCACCGGCCCCCTGCCTGTCCAGCTCGTCCCCATCATCTGCGGCGGAACCCTCGACCCGCTTCTCATAGGCCGTGTCGACGCCCTGCGCGATGTCCGGGGACTGAGCGCCGATGGACACCGAGACGCCGCAGGAGGCGCCGTCGAAGCCCTTCTTGGAGGAGTCGTAGCCGATCTCCAGGATCTTGTCGCGCACCAGCTGGGCGATCGGCGCGTAGGTCTTGGTGGTGACCTCACCGGCCACGTGCACCAGACCGGTGGTGATCAGCGTCTCGACGGCGACCCGGGAGGTCGGGTCCTCCTTGAGGAGCGCATCGAGGATGGTGTCACTGATCTGGTCAGCGATCTTGTCGGGGTGGCCCTCGGTGACGGACTCCGAGGTGAACAGACGACGGGACACAACGCTCCCTGGGTTTGCAGCGGCTGCTGGCTGATCATTGGCGGACGGGCTCGGGGGCTGCGCCCGGCATCGTCCGAGAACAGTTTATCGGTCGTGCTCGGCCAACGGGTCCCCGTCTCGCCTCTCGGAAGTCCCGTGACCTGCGGCACGGGCATTGTGCCCAATGCCGGGCGGGCTTGGCCAGGGGCGCCACGCCTTTGGGGCAGAGGTTCGAGGGGTCCGAGAGGCGAACGAGACGTTCAGTTGAGGCTGTGTGCCACCAGGTCCCAGACGGTTTCGGCCAGGAATTCCTTCGGACCGTGCGGCACGGGGGTCTCGCTGCCGTCGGCGCCCAGCACCACGGCTTCGTTCTCCTCCGATCCGAAGGTCTTGCGCTCGCCCACCTCGTTGACGACGAGCAGGTCGCAGCCCTTGCGCTCCAGCTTCATACGGCCGTTGGCCAGGACGTCGTCGGTCTCGGCGGCGAAGCCGACGATCACCTGCCCCGGACGGGCCCGCTCAGCCGAGATCTCGGCAAGGATGTCCGGATTCCGCACCAGGACGATGGGCTCGGGGTCCTGGCCGTCCTTCTTCTTGATCTTTCCGGCCGCGTACGTCTGCGGGCGGAAGTCGGCGACCGCGGCCGCCATGACCACCGCGTCGGCGTCGGCCGCGGCCTTCAGCACCGCCTCACGCAGCTGTACGGCCGTCCCCACCTGGACGACGTCCACTCCGGCCGGGTCCGGCAGCCCGGTGTTGGCCGCGATCAGCGTGACCCGGGCACCGCGCGCGGCCGCGGTGCGGGCGAGGGCGTAGCCCTGCTTGCCGGAGGAGCGGTTGCCGAGGAAGCGGACCGGGTCGAGGGGCTCGCGGGTGCCACCGGCGCTGACGACGACGTGCCGGCCGGCGAGGTCGGGCTCCCGCACTCCCCGGGCGAGCACCCGGCGGCAGACCTCGAAGATCTCCGCCGGGTCCGGCAGTCGTCCCTTGCCGGTGTCGACGCCGGTCAGCCTGCCGACGGCCGGTTCGATCACGATCGCGCCGCGGCGGCGCAGCGTCGCCACGTTCTCCTGGGTGGCCGGGTGTTCCCACATCTCGGTGTGCATGGCGGGCGCGAAGACGACCGGGCAGCGGGCGGTGAGGAGGGTGTTGGTGAGCAGGTCGTCCGCCAGGCCGTGCGCCGCCTTGGCGAGCATGTCGGCGGTCGCCGGGGCCACGACCACGAGGTCGGCGTGCTGGCCGATGCGCACGTGCGGGACTTCGTGGACGTCGTCCCAGACCTCGGTGGAGACGGGCTTGCCGGAGAGCGCGGACCACGTGGGGGCGCCCACGAAGTGCAGCGCGGAGGCGGTGGGGACGACGCGGACGTCGTGGCCGGACTCCGTGAGCCTTCTCAGCAGCTCGCAGGCCTTGTACGCGGCGATGCCGCCGCTGACCCCCAGCACGACCTTCGGCTTGTCCACCGTCTCTCCCCGGCTCGGCAACATACGAGTGCGATGTACGAGTGCGACGTACGGGTCCATCACACACCACAGGCCCGACAGTCGCGCTGTCGGGCCTGTGGATAAGTCAGCGAAAAGCTGAAAGTACTACTGCAACGCCTACTACTGCGCCGGGCCCTCGACGGCCTCGGACGTCAGCAGACCCGCGTTGATCTCGCGGAGGGCGATCGAGAGCGGCTTCTCGTGGACGTGGGTGTCCACCAGCGGACCGACGTACTCGAGGAGGCCCTCGCCGAGCTGCGAGTAGTACGCGTTGATCTGGCGGGCCCGCTTGGCCGCGTAGATCACGAGGCTGTACTTCGAGTCGGTGGCCTCGAGGAGCTCGTCGATCGGCGGGTTGATGATGCCCTCGGGCGCGGAGATGGAAGAGGACACGCTCTACCTTCCGATGGATGGGAAAGATTCAGTGTGCATGACCGGAAACGATCACACGACATCCATCAAGGCTAGCAGCTCGCGAGCCACGTCCTCGACGGAGGTGTTGACCAAGGTCACATCGAACTCGGGTTCAGCCGCCAGTTCGACCTTCGCCGCCTCAAGACGGCGCTCGATCACCTCGGGCGGCTCGGTGCCACGTCCGGTGAGTCTGCGCACCAGCTCCTCCCAGGAGGGAGGAGCCAGGAACACCAGCTGGGCGTCCGTCATCGACTCACGGACCTGCCTGGCCCCCTGCAGATCGATCTCCAGGAGGACGGGCTCACCCCGCTCCAGCCGCTCCAGCACGGCCGCACGCGGCGTGCCGTAGCGGTTGCCGGCGAACTCCGCCCACTCCAGCAGCTCGCCGTTGGCGATCAGCTTGTCCATCTCCTCGTCGGTGACGAAGAAGTACTGGACGCCGTGCTGCTCGCCGGGGCGGGGCTTGCGGGTCGTCGCCGACACCGAGAGCCAGACCTCGGGGTGTTCCTTGCGCATATGGACGACGACCGTGCTCTTGCCGACCCCTGAGGGGCCGGAGAGCACGGTCAGCCGCGGACGTTCACTCATGCAGCGATTATTCCAGCAATCCCGGAGTACCCGGGACTCCCTTCCCGGAGTGACCCGGTTCAGGAACCGGTGCTGCCGAACTCACGCTCCAGCGAAGCGATCTGGTTGGAGCCGAGGCCGCGTACACGACGGCTCTCGGAGATGCCGAGTCGCTCCATGATCTGCTTGGCGCGGACCTTGCCCACGCCCGGCAGGGACTCGAGCAGGGCGGAGACCTTCATCTTGCCGATGACGTCGTTCTCCTGGCCCTGCTTGATGACCTCGTGAAGAGAGGCGCCGGAGTGCTTGAGTCGATTCTTGACCTCGGCCCGCTCCCGGCGAGCCGCGGCGGCCTTTTCGAGCGCGGCTGCGCGCTGTTCAGGGGTAAGGGGCGGAAGAGCCACGCCTACGTCACCTCGGATGTCGAACTGTCGGATACGGACCGGTGAGGAACCTAGTCGCCCCACACCTGGGGAGCCACGAGCAACACGCTTGCCCTTTGACTCTGCGTCGGAGACTAGCGGCCAAGTCCGCCGGAGTCAGCGAGAACAGCGGAAAAGTCCTGGTCAGCCTCTCTCAGGTCGGACATTTCTGACATATTGCCCCGGATTTGAGGATGTATTCAGACTCAAGTGAGCCTCGAACCCCTCGTCGGAGGACTCGGACGGGAGGATCGTCCATCGTCATCCGGTCGGCAGCGCGGCTCGGATCTCGTCCGCGAACCGGTCCGCGGACGCACGCAACGCACCCACGTCGGGACCGTGCCGCAGCACCCCCCGGCTGACATTGGGGACGACATTGCGGACGGCCGCTCCGAAGACGCGGGGAAGGTCGGCCGGAGTGGCCCCCTGGGCACCGACGCCGGGCGCGAGGAGCGGGCCGTTGATGTCGAGGTCGTACGACGAGAGATCGCCGAGCGTGGCCCCGACGACGGCGCCGAAGGACCCCAGCGGCTCCTCCCCCGTGTTCTCGGCGGCGAGATGGGCCAGCATGGTCGCGCCGACGTCACGGCCGTCCGAGCGGACCGCGTGCTGGACCTCACCGCCCTCGGGGTTGGAGGTCAGCGCGAGCACGAACAGACCCGCACCGCTCTCGCGCGCCAGCGCGATGGCCGGCGAGAGCGAGCCGTAGCCGAGATACGGCGACACGGTCAGCGCGTCCGAGAACAGCGGGGAGTCCTTGCGCAGGAAGGCCTCGGCGTACGCGGCCATGGTCGAGCCGATGTCGCCGCGCTTGGCGTCCATCAGGACCAGGGCGCCGGCCGCCCGGGCCTCCTCGACGGTCTTCTCCAGTACGGCGACACCGCGCGAGCCGAAACGCTCGAAGAAGGCGCTCTGGGGCTTGAACACGGCGATCCGGTCGGACAGCGCCTCGACGACGGTGCGGCTGAACCGCTCCAGGCCCGCCACGTCGTCGTTCAGGCGCCACTCGGTGAGCAGTGAGGCGTGCGGGTCGATGCCGACGCACAGCGGCCCCCGCTCGTCCATGGCGCGGCGCAGACGGGCACCGAAGGGCTGGAGGCTCATACGGTCTTCCTCACGTCGGCGCCGACCGCGTCGGCGAGCGTGGCGTACGGGCTCGTGCGCAGGCGCGCGGCGAGGCCCTTGTGGACGGCGCGGGCCCAGAAGGGCCCCTCGTAGATGAACGCGCTGTAGCCCTGGACCAGCGTGGCACCGGCCAGGATGCGCTGCCAGGCGTCCTCGGCGTTCTCGATGCCGCCGACGCCTACGAGGGTGATCCGGTCGCCCACGCGCGCGTACAGGCGCTTCAGGACCTCCAGGGAGCGCGCCTTGAGGGGTGCTCCGGAGAGTCCGCCGGTCTCCTTCACCAGCGCGGGTCCGGACTTCAGGCCGAGGCCCTCGCGCGCGATGGTCGTGTTGGTGGCGATGATGCCGTCCAGACCGAGCTCGACGGCCAGGTCGGCGACGGCGTCCACGTCCTCGTCTGCGAGGTCCGGCGCGATCTTCACCAGGAGGGGGACGTGGCGGTTCGCGACGATCCGGTCGGCCGCCTCACGGACGGCGCTCAGCAGCGGCCGCAGGTGGTCCACCGCCTGGAGGTTGCGCAGACCGGGTGTGTTGGGCGAGGAGACGTTCACGACCAGGTAGTCGGCGTACGGCGCCAGCCGCTCGGCGGACTTCACGTAGTCGCCGATGGCCTCGGCCTCCGGGACCACCTTGGTCTTGCCGATGTTGATGCCCACGACGGTCCTGAAGACGGCCTCACGGGACGCCAGACGGGCCGCCACGGCCAGCGAACCGTCGTTGTTGAAGCCCATGCGGTTGATGAGCGCCCGGTCCGCCACGAGCCGGAACAGCCGCTTTCTGGGGTTGCCGGGCTGGGCCTCCCCCGTCACGGTGCCGATCTCGACGTGGTCGAAGCCCAGCATGGTCATGCCGTCGACGGCCACCGCGTTCTTGTCAAAGCCGGCGGCGAGGCCGAAAGGGCCGTGCATGCGCAGCCCGAAGGCCTCGGTGCGCAGCTCCTTGTGGCGGGGCGCGAGGGCGGCCGCGACGAAGGCGCGCAGCACGGGGACACGGGCGGCGAGCCGGATCCAGCGGAAGGCCAGGTGATGGGCCCGCTCCGGGTCCATCCACTTGAAGACGAGGTTGAAGAAGATCTTGTACATGGTGTCCTCACGAAGAGGGGGACACCGTTTCCGGTGTCCCCCTCAGGGCTGCTAGTCGCGGGCCGCGGTCAGGTGCTCCGCGTGTTCCTGGAGCGAACGGACGCCCACGTCACCGTGGTTGAGGGCGTCGATGCCCTGGACGGCGGCGGCGAGGGCCTGGACCGTCGTCAGACACGGGACCGACCGTGCCACGGCCGCCGTACGGATCTCGTAGCCGTCGAGGCGGCCGCCGGTGCCGTACGGGGTGTTGACGATGAGGTCGACCTCGCCGTCGTGGATGAGCTGGACGATGGTCTTCTCGCCGTTCGGGCCGGTGCCCTCGGACTGCTTGCGCACGATCGTGGCGTTGATGCCGTTGCGCTTGAGGACCTCGGCGGTGCCGGAGGTGGCGAGCAGTTCGAAGCCGTGGGCGACCAGCTCGCGCGCCGGGAAGATCATCGAGCGCTTGTCCCGGTTGGCGACCGAGATGAAGGCGCGGCCCTTGGTGGGCAGCGGCCCGTAGGCGCCCGCCTGCGACTTGGCGTACGCCGTGCCGAAGACGGAGTCGATGCCCATGACCTCGCCGGTGGAGCGCATCTCCGGGCCGAGGACCGTGTCGACGCCGCGGCCGTGGATGTCGCGGAAGCGCGACCACGGCATGACGGCCTCCTTGACGGAGATCGGCGCGTCGAAGGGCAGCTCGCCGCCGTCGCCGTTGGCGGGCAGCAGCCCCTCCGCGCGCAGCTCGGCAACGGTCGCGCCCAGCGAGATCCGGGCGGCGGCCTTGGCGAGCGGCACCGCGGTCGCCTTCGAGGTGAAGGGGACGGTGCGGGACGCGCGCGGGTTGGCTTCGAGGACGTAGAGGATGTCGCCGGCCATCGCGAACTGGATGTTGATGAGCCCGCGGACCCCGACGCCCTTCGCGATGGCCTCGGTGGAGGCCCGCAGCCGTTTGATGTCGTGACCGCCGAGGGTGATCGGCGGCAGCGCGCACGCCGAGTCGCCGGAGTGGATGCCGGCCTCCTCGATGTGCTCCATCACACCGCCGAGGTAGAGCTCCTGGCCGTCGTAGAGGGCGTCGACGTCGATCTCGATGGCGTCGTCCAGGAAGCGGTCGACCAGGACCGGCCGCGAGGGGCTGATCTCGGTCGACTCGGCGATGTAGGCCTCCAGGCGGGTCTCGTCGTAGACGATCTCCATGCCGCGGCCGCCGAGGACGTAGGAGGGCCGGACGAGGACCGGGTAGCCGATCTCGTCGGCGATGGCCTTGGCGCCCGCGAAGGTGGTGGCGGTGCCGTGCTTGGGGGCAGGCAGACCCGCCTCGGCGAGGACGCGGCCGAAGGCACCGCGGTCCTCGGCGGCGTGGATCGCCTCGGGCGAGGTGCCCACGATCGGCACGCCGTTGTCCTTGAGCGCCTGCGCCAGGCCCAGCGGGGTCTGTCCACCGAGCTGCACGATGACGCCGGCGACCGGTCCGGCCTGCTGCTCCGCGTGGACGATCTCCAGGACGTCCTCCAGCGTGAGCGGCTCGAAGTAGAGCCGGTCGGAGGTGTCGTAGTCGGTGGAGACGGTCTCCGGGTTGCAGTTGACCATCACCGTCTCGTACCCGGCGTCCGACAGCGCGAAGGAGGCGTGCACGCAGGAGTAGTCGAACTCGATGCCCTGGCCGATGCGGTTGGGACCCGAGCCCAGGATGATCACCGCGGGCTTCTCGCGCGGGGCGACCTCGCTCTCCTCGTCGTAGGAGGAGTAGAAGTACGGCGTCTTCGCGGCGAACTCGGCCGCGCAGGTGTCGACGGTCTTGTAGACCGGGCGTACGCCGAGCGCGTGCCGCACCTCGCGCACCACGTCCTCGCGCAGGCCCCGGATCTCGCCGATCTGCTGGTCGGAGAAGCCGTGCCGCTTGGCCTCGGCGAGCAGGTCGGCGTCCAGGCGCTCGGCGGCGGCGAGCTCGTCCGCGATCTCCTTGATCAGGAAGAGCTGGTCGACGAACCAGGGGTCGATCTTCGTGTACTCGAAGACCTCCTCCGGCGCGGCGCCCGCGCGGATGGCCTGCATGACGGCGTTGATCCGGCCGTCGGTGGGCCGTACGGACTCCTCCAGCAGCGCCTTCTTGTCGCCGGGCTCGCCCACGAAGGTGAACTGGCTGCCCTTCTTCTCCAGCGAGCGCAGTGCCTTCTGGAAGGCCTCGGGGAAGTTCCGGCCGATCGCCATGGCCTCGCCGACCGACTTCATGGTGGTGGTGAGGGTGGAGTCGGCCTGCGGGAACTTCTCGAAGGCGAACCGCGGGGCCTTGACGACCACGTAGTCGAGCGTCGGCTCGAAGGACGCCGGGGTCTTCTCGGTGATGTCGTTGGGGATCTCGTCCAGCGTGTAGCCGACGGCCAGCTTCGCCGCGATCTTGGCGATGGGGAAACCGGTCGCCTTGGAGGCGAGCGCCGAGGACCGCGACACGCGCGGGTTCATCTCGATGACGATGACACGGCCGTCGACCGGGTCGATCGCGAACTGGATGTTGCAGCCGCCGGTGTCGACGCCGACCTCGCGGATGATCGCGATACCGACGTCCCGCAGCCGCTGGTACTCGCGGTCGGTGAGCGTCATGGCGGGCGCGACGGTGATCGAGTCGCCGGTGTGCACGCCCATGGGGTCGAAGTTCTCGATGGAGCAGACGACCACGACGTTGTCGTGCTTGTCGCGCATCAGCTCCAGTTCGTACTCCTTCCAGCCGAGGATCGACTCCTCCAGGAGCACCTCGGTGGTCGGCGAGAGCGTGAGGCCCTGGCCCGCGATGCGGCGCAGCTCCTCCTCGTCGTGCGCGAAGCCGGAACCGGCGCCGCCCATAGTGAAGGAGGGGCGGACGACGACGGGGTAGCCGCCGAGGGTCTCGACGCCCGCGAGGACGTCGTCCATGGAGTGGCAGATGACCGAGCGGGCGGACTCGCCGTGCCCGATCTTCTTGCGGACCTCCTCGACGACGTCCTTGAAGAGGTCGCGGTCCTCGCCCTTGTTGATCGCCTGGACGTTGGCGCCGATCAGCTCGACGCCGTACTTGTCGAGGGTGCCGGCCTCGTGCAGCGAGATCGCCGTGTTGAGGGCCGTCTGGCCGCCCAGAGTGGGCAGCAGGGCGTCGGGGCGCTCCTTGGCGATGATCTTCTCGACGAACTCCGGGGTGATCGGCTCGACGTAGGTCGCGTCGGCGATCTCCGGGTCGGTCATGATCGTCGCGGGGTTGGAGTTGACGAGGATGACGCGCAGGCCCTCGGCCTTGAGGACGCGGCACGCCTGGGTGCCGGAGTAGTCGAACTCGGCGGCCTGGCCGATGACGATCGGGCCGGAGCCGATGACCAGGACGGACTGGATATCGGTGCGCTTAGGCACGCTGGCCCTCCATGACGGTGCTCATCAAAGACGTGAAGCGGTCGAACAGGTAGGCGGCGTCGTGCGGGCCCGCTGCCGCCTCGGGGTGGTACTGGACGGAGAAGGCCGGCTGGTCGAGCAGTTGGAGCCCCTCCACGACGTTGTCGTTCAGGCATACGTGCGAGACCTCGACGCGGCCGAACTTCGTCTCGCTGACCTTGTCGAGCGGCGCGTCCACGGCGAAGCCGTGGTTGTGCGCGGTGACCTCGACCTTGCCGGTGGTCCGGTCCTGCACGGGCTGGTTGATGCCCCGGTGGCCGTACTTCAGCTTGTAGGTGCCGAAGCCGAGGGCGCGGCCGAGGATCTGGTTGCCGAAGCAGATGCCGAACAGGGGCGTCCTGCGCTCCAGCACCGCGGTCATGAGTGCGACCGGTCCCTCGGCGGTGGCCGGGTCGCCGGGGCCGTTGGAGAAGAACACACCATCCGGGTCGACGGCGTAGACGTCGTCCACACTCGCCGTGGCCGGCAGCACATGCACCTCGATGCCGCGCTCGGCCATGCGGTGCGGAGTCATGCCCTTGATGCCGAGGTCGATCGCGGCGACGGTGAACTTCTTCTCACCGATAGCGGGGACGACGTACGCCTCCTTGGTGGCGACCTCCTCGTAGAGCGAGGCGCCCTTCATGTGCGGCTGGGCCTGCACGCGGGCGACGAGTTCGGACTCGGCCGCGATCGCCTCGCCGGAGAAGATCCCGGCGCGCATGGAGCCGCGCTCGCGCAGGTGGCGGGTGAGGGCGCGGGTGTCGATGCCGCTGATGCCGACGATGGCCTGGGCGACCAGCTCGTCGTCCAGGGAGCGCTTGGCCCGCCAGTTGGACGGCACGCGCGCGGGGTCGCGCACGACGTAGCCGGAGACCCAGATGCGGTGGGACTCGTCGTCCTCGTCGTTCCAGCCGGTGTTGCCGATCTGCGGGGCGGTCGCGACGACGATCTGGCGGTCGTACGACGGGTCGGTCAGGGTCTCCTGGTAGCCGGTCATGCCGGTGGAGAACACGGCCTCGCCGAAGGTCTCCCCCACGGCCCCGTAGGCACGGCCGCGGAAGATCCGGCCGTCCTCCAGGACGAGTACCGCGGGGACCTTCGAGGCCCCCCTTGTGGAGGTGGTCATCGTGCGCCTTCCGTTTCCGTCTTGTTGATCATGGAGTTAATGGCGTCGACCCACTCGTTGTGCTCGGCCGCGTGGTCCGAGCGGAACCCCGAGTCGATCAGCCGCTCGCCGTGGGTCCAGGTCACGACCAGGAGCCCGCCCTCGGTCAGGACCTTGCCTGCGATGCCCTTGCCGAGCACGGCCTCGTGCAGGGCGTCGGCGGGGATGAAGAAGTCCGTCGCGCCGGGGCGCACGACGTCCAGTCCCGCGTCCGTCAGCGTGAGCTCGACCCGGCTGCGGGTGCCCAGGCCGTGCGCCACGATCCGGTCGAGCCACTGGCCCGCGGTGGTGGAGCCGTGGTAGCGGCCGCTCATGCTCAGTCTCGCCGGGCCGGGGTCGTCCGGCGCGCTGGGCAGCGCGGGCAGATCGCCCTGGAGCGTGCCGCGCCACTTCCAGCCCTCGCGCATCAGCCAGTAGACGAGCGCGACGAACAGGGCGAGGCCGACGAGCCAGCCGACGCGGGCGGCCCAGTCGGTGACGTCGGCCGACTTCTTCTCGACTGCGAGACCGGCGGCCAGCAGGGTTTCAGATGTCACGTGAGCTTCCCGTCGACGAGCGTGGCCTTGCCCCGGAGCCACGTGTGCGTGACACGGCCCGGCAGCTCACGCCCCTCGTACGGAGTGTTGCGGCTGCGCGAGGCGAAGCCCGCGGGGTCCACGGACCCACGGTATTCCGTGTCGACGAGCGTGAGGTTGGCGGGCTCACCAGCCGAGACGGGACGCCCGTGGCCCGTGGCCTGCCCGATCTCGGCAGGCTTGACGGACATGCGCTCGGCGACCCCGGCCCAGGTGAGGAGCCCGGTGTCCACCATGGTCTCCTGCACCACTGACAACGCGGTCTCCAGACCCACCATCCCCATGGCGGCCGCGGCCCACTCGCAGTCCTTGTCCTCGTGCGGGTGCGGGGCGTGGTCGGTGGCGACGATGTCGATGGTGCCGTCGGCCAGCGCCTCGCGCAGCGCGAGCACGTCCCGCTCGGTGCGCAGCGGCGGGTTCACCTTGTAGACCGGGTTGTACGTGCGCACCAGCTCGTCGGTGAGGAGCAGGTGGTGCGGGGTGACCTCGGCGGTGACGTCGATGCCGCGGGACTTGGCCCACCGGACGATCTCGACGGACCCGGCGGTCGACAGGTGGCAGATGTGGACCCGGGAGCCGACGTGCTCGGCGAGCAGGACGTCCCGGGCGATGATCGACTCCTCGGCCACCGCGGGCCAGCCCCCGAGCCCCAGCTCGGCGGAGACGATCCCCTCGTTCATCTGGGCGCCCTCGGTCAGCCGCGGCTCCTGCGCGTGCTGGGCGACGACCCCGCCGAAGGCCTTCACGTACTCCAGCGCGCGCCGCATGATCACGGCGTCGTCGACGCACTTGCCGTCGTCGGAGAAGACGGTGACGCCGGCGGCCGACTCGTGCATGGCACCGAGCTCGGCGAGCTTCTTGCCCTCCAGGCCGACGGTGACCGCCCCGATGGGCTGCACGTCGCAGTAGCCGTGCTCCCGGCCCAGTCGCCAGACTTGCTCGACCACACCGGCGGTGTCGGCGACGGGGAAGGTGTTGGCCATGGCGAACACGGCCGTGTAGCCGCCGCTCGCCGCCGCGCGCGTGCCGGTCAGCACGGTCTCGGAGTCCTCGCGGCCCGGCTCGCGCAGATGGGTGTGCAGATCGACGAGGCCCGGGAGAAGGACCTTGCCACCGGCCTCGACGACCTCGGCGCCCTCGTCGGAGAGTCCGGCACCGACGGCCTCGATCACGGCGCCGTCGATCAGCACGTCCTGCGGCTCGCCGCCGAGCACCTTCGCACCACGGATCAGGATCTTGCTCATGTGACTTACTTCTCCTCGATACGGGTGTGGCTGACGGCGGGCACGTCTTTGGAAGAGAACACAGCTCCCCCGAGCAGCAGATACAGAACGGCCATCCGGATGGAGACTCCGTTTGCGACCTGCTCCACCACGGTGCAGCGGTCGGAGTCGGCCACCTCTGCGGTGATCTCCATGCCGCGCACCATCGGGCCGGGGTGCATCACGATGGCGTGCTCCGGCATCCGCGCCATGCGGTCGCCGTCGAGGCCGTAGCGCCGCGAGTACTCGCGCTCGGTCGGGAAGAACGCGGCGTTCATGCGCTCGCGCTGGACGCGCAGCATCATCACCGCGTCGGACTTGGCGAGCGTGCTGTCCAGGTCGTACGACACCTCGCAGGGCCAGGTCTCGACGCCGACCGGCACCAGGGTGGGCGGAGCGACCAGGGTGACCTCGGCGCCGAGGGTGTGCAGCAGGGCGACGTTGGAGCGGGCGACCCGGCTGTGCAGGACGTCTCCGACGAGCGTGATGCGCTTGCCGGACAGGTCCTGGCCGAGCCCGGCGTCCCGCCCGACGAGCCGGCGGCGCATCGTGAACGCGTCCAGCAGGGCCTGGGTGGGGTGTTGGTGGGTGCCGTCGCCGGCGTTGATGACGGCCGCGTCGATCCAGCCGGAGTTGGCGAGGCGGTACGGCGCCCCGGAGGCCCCGTGCCGGATGACGACGGCGTCGACGCCCATGGCCTCCAGGGTCTGGGCGGTGTCCTTGAGGGACTCGCCCTTGGACACGCTGGAGCCCTTGGCCGTGAAGTTGATGACGTCCGCCGAGAGACGCTTCTCGGCGGCCTCGAAGGAGATACGCGTACGCGTGGAGTCCTCGAAGAAGAGGTTGACGATCGTGCGGCCGCGCAGGGTCGGCAGCTTCTTGATCGGCCGGTCGGCGACCCGGGCCATCTCCTCGGCGGTGTCGAGGATCAGGACGGCGTCGTCGCGGGTGAGGTCGGCGGCCGAGATGAGATGACGCTGCATCTGTCAGGCTCCGTAAGGCAGTTCAGGGGAGATTTCGGGCAGGCGAAGGCACACCGGAAGGCGCGCGGCCGTCTGCTACTGGGCCGGCTTCACACCGAGCAGCACGGTGTCGCGACCGTCCTCCTCGGCGAGCTGGACCCTGACCGTCTCCCGCAGCGACGTGGGGAGGTTCTTGCCGACGTAGTCGGCGCGGATGGGCAGTTCGCGGTGGCCTCTGTCGACGAGGACCGCGAGCTGTACCGCGCGGGGGCGCCCGATGTCGTTCAGGGCGTCCAGGGCGGCGCGGATGGTGCGGCCGGAGAAGAGCACGTCGTCGACGAGGACGACCAGGCGGCCGTCGATGCCGTCACCGGGGATCTCGGTGCGGGCCAGCGCACGCGGCGGGTGCATGCGCAGATCGTCGCGGTACATGGTGATGTCGAGCGAACCGACCGGGATCTTGCGGTCGGTGATCTCCTCCAGCTTGACGGCGAGCCGCTGGGCGAGGAAGACGCCTCGGGTGGGGATGCCGAGGAGCACCACGTCGTCGGCGCCCTTGGCGCGTTCGACGATCTCGTGGGCGATACGAGTCAGCACGCGCGCGATGTCGGGGCCCTCGAGAACGGGTCGGGCGTCGGCGGCGGCTTGCGGTTCCTGCTGCTTGTCCATACGAAACGGACCTCCTTCTCCGCCTCACGGGACGGACCTTAAAGGACGTCGGATTTGCGCCATCCACCGTAGCAGGCCGGGGCGACCTCCCTGATCACCCCCTTGGCGTAATCAGCCACCGCTACCACGGAAGAGGCGGTGTGGACCATTCGGCTTGACGCACAAGAGTCACGCTGCGTAACCTCACAGTGAGTTACCAGACGCGCGGCTCGGGACCACTGCAGCCGCGTCGATCCAGTGTCCGGGGAGCTATATGTCCAGCGAATACGCCAAACAGCTCGGGGCCAAGCTCCGGGCCATCCGCACCCAGCAGGGCCTTTCCCTCCACGGTGTCGAGGAGAAGTCCCAGGGACGCTGGAAAGCGGTCGTGGTCGGTTCGTACGAGCGTGGCGACCGTGCGGTGACCGTCCAGCGCCTTGCCGAGTTGGCGGATTTCTACGGCGTGCCGGTGCAGGAGCTGCTGCCGGGCACCACTCCGGGCGGGGCCGCCGAGCCGCCGCCGAAGCTGGTCCTCGACCTGGAGCGACTGGCCCACGTGCCGGCCGAGAAGGCCGGCCCCCTCCAGCGCTACGCGGCGACGATCCAGTCCCAGCGCGGTGACTACAACGGCAAGGTGCTCTCGATCCGCCAGGACGACCTGCGCACACTCGCCGTCATCTACGACCAGTCGCCCTCGGTCCTCACCGAACAGCTGATCAGCTGGGGCGTGCTGGACGCGGACGCGCGTCGCGCGGTGTCCCACGAGGAGAGCTGAGCCGCTCCCAGCCTCAGCAGAAACGTGCCGCCGGGGTGGCCGGAACTTCACGGTTCCGGCCACCCCGGCGGCTTTCTGCGGGCCTTGTGGGGCTCACACGTACCAGCACGCCTGAGGGCCCACAGCAGCTCGCTGTGGGCCCTCAGGCGAGTTCGCGCCCGGTAAGGGGCGCGGGGCCTGTGCCGATGTGCGGCTCCACCGCGTGGGCGCGACCAGCCACAACCGGTCCGCAGATCCCATACGACCGCCGTCCATCGGTTCTCCCGGCGGAGCTACTCCCGGCGCAGCGAGGGCTTCAGTTCCTTGAGCCGGCCCAGCAGGCCGTTGACGAACGAGGGTGACTCGTCCGTGGAGAACTCCTTGGCCAGCTGCACCATCTCGTCGAGCACCACGGCGTCCGGCGTCTCGTCGGCCCAGATCAGCTCGTAGGCGCCCAGACGCAGGATGTTGCGGTCGACGACCGGCATCCGGTCCAGCGTCCAGCCGACCGAGTACTGCGCGATGAGCTCGTCGATGCGCTTCGCGTGCTCCGCGTAGCCCTCGACCAGCTGCATCGTGTACTCGCTCACCGGCGGCTGCCGGGTGTCATCCCGGGAGAGCCGGATCCAGTCCGCCAGGACCGTCAGGACGTCGACATCGCGCTGGTCGCCCTCGAAGAGGATCTGGAAGGCACGCTTGCGGGCCGTGTTGCGGGCAGCCACGGTTAGCTGTTCACCCGGCCGAGGTAGTCGCTCGTGCGGGTGTCGACCTTGATCTTCTCACCGGTGGTGATGAAGAGCGGGACCTGGATCTGGTGACCGGTCTCCAGGGTCGCGGGCTTGGTACCACCCGTGGAGCGGTCGCCCTGGAGGCCCGGCTCGGTCTCCTGGACGACGAGCTCGACCGCGGCGGGCAGCTCGACGAAGAGCACCTCCCCCTCGTGCTGCGCGACGGTCGCGGTGAAGCCCTCGATGAGGAAGTTCGCGGCGTCGGCGACCGTCTTGCGGTCGATCATCAGCTGGTCGTAGGTCTCCATGTCCATGAAGACGAAGTACTCGCCGTCCATGTACGAGAACTGCATGTCGCGCTTGTCGACAGTGGCCGTCTCGACCTTGACGCCGGCGTTGAAGGTCTTGTCGACGACCTTGCCCGACAGGACGTTCTTGAGCTTGGTGCGCACGAAGGCCGGGCCCTTGCCGGGCTTGACGTGCTGGAACTCGACGACGGACCAGAGCTGGCCGCCTTCGAGCTTGAGCACCAGGCCGTTCTTGAGGTCGTTCGTGGAAGCCACGGTTGCGGAATCTCCTGGACTGACGTGGACGACCCCGGCGCACGCCTCTGCCTAGAGGGCGAGCAGCTCCTTGGTCGTGATGGTGAGTAGCTCGGGTCCGCCGTCCGCCTCGGGGCGTACGACGAGCGTGTCATCGATCCGGACGCCGCCCCGTCCCGGGAGGTGGACCCCCGGTTCGACGGTGACCGGCACGCAAGCGTCCAGTTTACCCATGGCCGCGGGGGCCAGCTGCGGGTCCTCGTCGATTTCGAGTCCCACACCGTGTCCGGTGAGCGACGGGAGGCCTTCATGGTGCCCCGCGGACTCCAGTACCTGCCGGGCCGCGCGGTCCACGTCACGGTAGGCCACGCCGGGTGCCAGTGCCTCGCGCCCGGCCCTCTGAGCGGCGAAGACGAGGTCGTACAGCTCGATCTGCCAGTCGGCGGGGGACGTACCGATGACGAAGGTTCGGCCGATCTCGCACCGGTAGCCGCGATAGCTCGCGCCCAGACAGACGGAGAGGAAGTCGCCCTCCTCGACCCGGCGATCGGTGGGGCGGTGGGCCCGGCGGCCGGAGTTCGGGCCGGTACCGACGGAGGTGGCGAAGGCCGGGCCGTCGGCGCCGTGGTCGACGAGCCGGCGCTCCAGTTCGAGGGCGAGGTGCCGCTCGGTGCGGCCGACGAGGATGGACTCCAGGAGTTCGCCCAGTGCCTGGTCGGCGATCTCGGCGCCGATGCGGAGGCAGGAGATCTCCTCCTCGTCCTTGATGACGCGGAGCTGTTCGACCGCGCCGGCGAGATCCACGAGGCGCGGGCGCGGGGCGACCGAGCGGATCGCCCGATACCGGGCGACCGTGAGGTGCTGTTCCTCCACGGCGAGCGATTCGGCGCCCTGCCCCGTGGCGAGGTCCGCCGCGGCCACGGCGGGGTCGCCGCCGACGTCGGGGAGGGTGTGGATCCGCAGGGTCTCGTCGGGGCGGCCGAGACCGGGACGGTCGTCCGGGGGGCCGGTGCACACCAGCAGATCCTCGGTCCTGCCGAGCAGCAGGGCGCTGCCCTGCGGGGCCATGCCGGCGAGGTAGCGGACGTTGGCCGGGCGGGAGATCAGCGCGGATTGGCTGCCGCCGGCTTGGCAGCGGTCGCGTAGGCGGGCTCTTCGGGTGGCGTACACCTCTGACATGAGTTGAGCGTAGGAGTTTTACCGGTATGTCGCTTTTTGAGAGAGTCCGAGTGGGGAGGGTCGTCTGTCGAGTGGCGGCCGGTGGGGGCTGATCGCGCAGTTCCCCGCGCCCCTTGGGGGCGCTACCAGTTCGGCGGGCTCGCGATCGACCTCGCCAGTACGTCGTCCAGGACTCTTGCCGTCTGGGGTACGTCCATCTGGGAGTTGTCGATGATCGGGAGGCCCGAGCCGTACCAGCCCGCCATCCGCCCGTGGATCCGCGCGACCTCCTCGTCCGTCAGGCGGCGGTTGCCGGACCGCTCGGCGTTGCGCTCCAGGACGATCTCCAGGCCGGGCAGCAGGACCACGGGCAGCAGGCCCGGGCCCACGTGCCGCTTCCAGCCGCCGAGGCCGACCACCGGGCGGTCCGGGAACACCGCGTCGTCGAGGATGCAGGAGATGCCGTTGGCGAGGAAGTTGCGCGCGGCGAAGCCGCAGGTGCGGCGGGCGAGGCGGTACTGGGCCTCGGAGTGGTCGTTCCAGCCGGACTGGGGGTCGGCGAAGCCGGAGCGGACCCACTCGCGTACGTCGTCGAGGCTGATGTGCGCGGTGGGGACCCGCCGGTGGTCGGCCCAGTACTTGGCGACGCTCGTCTTGCCGGCGCCGGCGGGGCCGATCAGCAGCACGGCGAGGGTGGTGCCGGCGGGGTCGGACGCGGCGGGCGGGCTGCTGGGGACCCCGACGGGAGCACCCGGCGGCAGCGGCACATGGCCGGTGGTGTCGGGGACCGGCGCCGGGGAGTGCTGCGGCACGGGCGGGACCGGTGGCGGGGCGAAGCCCGGGGCCGGGGGCGGTGGGGGCACCGGGGCGGAGCCCTGGTGCACACCCGGGTGATGCGGTCCCGGGTGGTGTGCGGCCGGCGACCAGCCGGCGGCCGGTCCGTGCCCCGGCTGGTGGGGCGGCGGCAGCGGAGAACCCACTGCGTCCTGCATCCGGTGCCACTCCGTCTCGTCTTCTTCGGCTCGCTCGCCTCCGGGGCGCTCGCGTCGGTTCCGGGAGCCCGGCCGCGCGCGGCCCTCCGGCCCCGGCGCGCTCGTCCTCTCGTCCACGACGCGCCCCTCCGGCTCACTCGCGGCAGGCTGATTGGCGCTGGCTGGGGGCACACAACCCCTCGCCACCGAACGGTACCGCCCCCGGCCGTCGTTTGGTGAACGGCCGGGGGCGGCCCGAAGTGCCCCTGCCACAAGGCGAATCAGGCGGAACGCCCGTCGCGGGACTTACTGTCCGACCTCGCCGTACGCGGCGAGCAGGACGGCCGGGTCGGGCCCCTCCAGGACCGTGGGCTTGCCCAGCCCGTCGAGGACGATGAACCGCAGCAGGTTGCCGCGCGACTTCTTGTCGACCTTCATCGTCTCGAGCAGCTTGGGCCACTGGTCGTAGCGGTAGTGCAGAGGCAGGCCCACCGACTCCAGGACGGTGCGGTGGCGGTCGGCGGTCGCGTCGTCCAACCGGCCCGCCAGACGGCCCAGTTCGGCGGCGAAGTGCATGCCTACGGCGACCGCGGCGCCGTGCCGCCACTTGTACCGCTCGTTCTTCTCGATGGCATGGGCGAGCGTGTGGCCGTAGTTGAGGATCTCCCTGAGGCCCGACTCCTTGAGGTCGGAGGAGACCACCTCGGCCTTGACCCGGATCGAGCGCTCGATGAGCTCGGAGGTGTGCGGGCCTGCCGGGGTGCGCGCGGCCTCGGGGTCGGACTCGATGAGCTCCAGGATCACCGGGTCGGCGATGAAGCCGGCCTTGATGATCTCGGCGAGCCCGGAGACGTAGTCGTTGACCGGCAGGGAGTCCAGTGCGGCCAGGTCGCACAGGACGCCGGCCGGCGGGTGGAAGGCGCCGACGAGGTTCTTGCCCTCGGCGGTGTTGATGCCGGTCTTGCCGCCGACGGCCGCGTCGACCATGGCGAGCACGGTGGTCGGGATGGCGATCCAGCGCACTCCGCGCAGCCAGGTCGCGGCCACGAACCCGGCGAGGTCGGTGGTCGCGCCGCCGCCGACGCCGACCACGACGTCGGAGCGGGTGAAGCCGGACTGCCCGAGCGCCTTCCAGCAGTAGGCGGCGACCTCGGCGGTCTTGGCCTCCTCCGCGTTCGGCACCTGGATGGCGACGGCCTCGAAGCCCTGCTCGGCGAGGTCGGCACGCAGCGCGTCCCCGGTGTCCGCGAGCGCCTCGGGGTGGATGACGGCGACCCGCTGGGCCTTCTCCCCGACCAACGCGCCTAGCTCACCCAGGAGTTGACGTCCCACCAGGACCTCGTACGGCTCACTGCCCGCGGTGCCGCCGACCTGGATGCGCGTCACTGCCTCGCTCATGCTTCTTTCAACTCCAGTGCGTCCAGCGCGTTCTGTGTGACTTCTTCGGGGGTACGGCCGTCGGTGGCCACGACCGCCGTGGCGATCGACTCGTACAGATGGCGGCGGGCCTCCATCAGCTCGCGCCACTGCTTGCGCGGGTTGACCGCGAGCAGGGGCCGGGCCGCGTTGAGGCCGGTGCGCTTGACCGCCTCCTCGACGTCCATCGACAGGTAGACAACCTGCTGCCCGGCCAGCAACGCGCGCGTGTCCTCGTCCAGGATCGACCCGCCGCCCAGCGCCAGGACACCCTCGTGCCCGGCCAGCGCCCGCCGCACCGCGGCCTTCTCGATGGCCCGGAAGGCCGCCTCGCCCTCGTCGACGAAGATCTCCGCGATGGTGCGGCCCTGCTCGGCCACGATGTCGTCGTCGGTGTCCCGGTACCCCACACCGAGCCGCTCGGCCAGCAGCTGCCCCACGGTGGACTTGCCCACGCCCATCGGACCGACGAGGACGACCACGGGGCTCATCGGATGGCCAGGTTCTCGAGGTAGGACCGCACGTTGCGGCGGGTCTCCACCACGTTGTCGCCGCCGAACTTCTCCGCCACGGCGTCCGCCAGGACCAGGGCGACCATGGCCTCGGCGACGATCCCGGCGGCCGGGACCGCGGAGACGTCCGAGCGCTGGTGGTGGGCCTGCGCGGCCTCACCGGTGGTCACGTCCACGGTCTGCAGGGCGCGCGGCACGGTCGCGATCGGCTTCATCGCGGCCCGCACCCGCAGCAGTTCACCCGTGGAGAGCCCGCCCTCGGTACCGCCGGAGCGGCCGGAGACCCGGCGGATGCCCTCCTCGGTCTTGACGATCTCGTCGTGCGCCTTGGAGCCGGGCACCCGCGCGAGCTCGAAGCCGTCACCCAGCTCCACGCCCTTGATCGCCTGGATGCCCATCAGGGCCCCCGCGAGGCGGGCGTCCAGCTTGCGGTCCCAGTGCACATGCGAGCCGAGGCCCACCGGGACGCCGTACGCCAGGATCTCCACCACACCGCCGAGGGTGTCGCCGTCCTTGTGGGCCTGGTCGACCTCGGCCACCATCGCCTTCGAGGTGTCCGCGTCCAGGCAGCGCAGCGGGTCGGCGTCCAGCTTCTCGACGTCGGCCGGGGTCGGGTACACGCCGGCCGGGGCCTTCACCGAGCACAGCTCGACGACATGGCTGACGATCTCGATGCCGGCCGTCTCCTTCAGGTACGACCGGGCCACCGCGCCCAGCGCCACCCGGGCCGCCGTCTCCCGCGCGGAGGCCCGCTCCAGGATCGGCCGGGCCTCGTCGAAGCCGTACTTCTGCATGCCCGCGAGGTCGGCGTGGCCGGGGCGCGGGCGGGTCAGCGGGGCGTTGCGCGCGAGCCCGGCGAGGATCTCCTCGTCAACGGGGTCGGCCGACATGACCTGCTCCCACTTCGGCCACTCGGTGTTGCCCACCATGATCGCGACCGGGGAGCCGAGGGACAGACCGTGGCGGACACCGCCGAGGAAGGTGATCTCGTCCTGCTCGAACTTCATGCGCGCACCGCGGCCATAGCCCAGCCGCCGCCTCGCCAGGTGGTCCGCCACCAGCTCCGTGGTGATCGGCACGCCGGCCGGAAGGCCTTCCAGCGTCGCCACGAGTGCGGGACCGTGGGACTCCCCCGCGGTCAGCCAGCGCAACCTGCTCAACGGTGCTCCTCAGTGCTCGCGCCCTGGTACTGCCCTGCTTACGCGCGTCCTCGCGTACGGCAACGGCGCGACCAGGTGCGCGGCCCCGGCCCGCCACCTCCGATCCTCCCACGTTCGGCGGCGAGAGCCGGTCACAGGTCCAGCAGACGGACGTGGACCTGCGCGCCGAGCCCTCAGGCCATCCGTTCCGCCGCGCTCTTGATCGCCTCCCGGATACGGAAGTACGTGCCACAGCGGCAGACGTTGGCGATGGCGTCGATGTCGGCGTCCGTGGGGTTCTTCGTGCGCTTGAGGAGGGCGACCGCGGCCATGATCTGGCCGGGCTGGCAGTAGCCGCACTGGGCCACGTCCTGTTCCAGCCAGGCCTCCTGGACGGGGTGCAGCCGGTCGCCGTCGGCGAGCCCCTCGATGGTGGTGACCTCACGGCCCGCGGCCTCGGAGACCGGGACCACACAGGGGTTGACGGCCTCGCCGTCGAGGTGGCTGGTGCAGGCCTTGCAGACGTCGATGCCGCAGCCGTACTTGGGGCCCCGGATGCCGAGCAGATCGCGCAGCGCCCAGAGCAGGGGCAGATCGTCGGGGGCGTCGACGGTGACGGACTTCCCGTTGACGGTGAAGGTGTGGGACGGCACAGAAGGCTCCTCAGCGCGGGAAGGGCGTGAAGTCGACGTCGAAGTTCACGGGGAAGCTGCGCGGCTTGGTGCCCGTGGCCCGGGCAAAGGCGTTGGCGACGGCACCTACCGCCGCGGGGACACCGAGTTCGCCCGCGCCGCCCGGTTCGTCGGCGCCCTCGATGACGTAGATCCTCACGTCCTTGGGGGCGTCCTTCTGGCGCGCGTAGTGGAACTGCGAGTAGCTGCCCTCCAGTGGCAGGCCCTTGTCGATGTGCAGGCCGGCCCGGAGCGTGGTGGAGATGGCGTCGGTGAGTCCGCCGAGGAGCTGTGCCTCCAGGCCGCGCGGGTTGATCACCCGCCCCACGTCGGCCACGATCACCGCCTTGGTCACTCGGGGCTTCTTCGGGTCGGTGGCGTCGATCTCGACCAGACAGGCCGTGCAGGACTTGTACTCCTCGTGGAAGCCGATGCCCTGGGCCCACCCGCCGGGCAGGGCGCGGCCCCAGGCGCCCTCCTTGGCGGCCCGGTCGAGGACGGCCCGCTGCCGGTCGGTCTTGAGGAACGACCGCCGGAACTCCACGGGGTCCTTGCCGAGCTTGGCGGCGAGTTCGTCGACGACGATCTCCTCGGCGCCGCGCGTGTTGGCCGAGTACACCGACCGCCACGACCCGGTGTGCATCTTGATCGGCACCTCGGTGAGGCTCTGCGTGGTCACGCCGAAGTTGTAGGGGGACTTCACCGTGGTCAGGAAAAGGGTCTGGGCGAAGGTCGCGTTGCCGAGTCCTGAGGGCAGGCTCGCGGCGGCCGCCGTGATCGCGTCGCCGAGTCCGTGCCGGAAGTCGGTCTCCACGGCCGCCACCTGGTGCTGGAAGGTGAGCACCTGCCCGGCCGCGTAGGTGGCGCGGACGCGGTGGTGGGTCGCGGGCCGCATCCGTCCGTGCCGCATGTCGTCGATACGGGACCACATGAGCCGTACGGGCCGGCCGCTCTTCTTGGACACCACGGCGGCCTCCAGGGCCGCGTCGTAGAAGAGCCGCCGCCCGAAGGAGCCGCCGGACTGCACCACATGCATCTTCACCTTGGACACCGGCAGCCCCACGGCCTTCGCGACGGCCGCCTGGGCGACGATCGGCGACTTGAGGCCGGACCAGATCTCGGCCGAGTCGGACCGTACGTCCGCGACAGCCGAGTTGGTCTCCAGGGGCGCATGGCTGGCGAAGGCGAAATCGAACTCGGTGTCCACCTTCTTCACCAGCGCGCCGAGCAGGTCGAGCGAGGGCGTGGCCGCCTTGAGCCTGGCGCGGATGTCGCTGTCCGAGAGCGCGTCGACGGTCCCGCCGCCCCAGGTGACCTCCAGGGCGTTCTTGCCGTCGAGGGCCTGCCCGAACGTTTCCGCGACCACCGCGACACCGGTGTCGATGACGACCACGTCGAGCACGCCCGGCATGGCCCGTACGGCGGACTCGTTGTCGACCGTCTTCACGGTGCCGTTGATGGTCGGCGGGCGGCGCACCATGCAGGGCTTGGCACCGGGGATGTCGAGGTCGAGCGTGTACTCGTGGGCGCCGGTGACAAGGGCGCGGGCGTCGATGCGGGAGGTGGGCGTGCCGACGAGGGTGTGCTCGGACTCCTTCTTCGGCGTGACGGTGAGGGAGCCGAGGTCCAGGGTGGCGGCCGCGGCGGTGAGGGAGCCGTAGGAGGCCGTACGGCCGTCCGCTGCGACCACCACACCCGCGCGGACCGTCAGCTCGCTCGCCTTCAGCCCCCACTGCCGGGCGGCCGCCGCGACCATCCGGGCCCGGGCGGCCGCCGCCGTCCGGCGCACCGGGTCGTACAGCGAACGGACCGAGTTGGAGCTGCCGGTGAGCTGGTTGAAGAGCAGTTCGGGCCGGGCGTCCTCCAGGTGGACGCGGACCCGGTCGAGCGGGGTGTCGAGCTCCTCCGCGACCAGCATGGCCACGGCTGTGGTGAGGCCCTGGCCGACCTCCTCGCGGGGCAGCCGGAAGTGGACGTCCCCGTCCTCGTCGACGCTCAGCACGAGCATGTCCGCGGTGGGCGCTCCGGCCAGGATCAGCAGGTCACCGAGGTCGACCAGATCGGCGGGTGCGGGAGGCGTCGGGATCGCCGCGTCGGCGCTGCCTGGAGCGTAGGCGTCCACACCGATCCTGGTCGCTACGGCGAGAGCGGGCGCGGCCACCAGGTAGGTGAGAAACCTGCGCCGGGCGTGACGTGTCATGGCTGGCTCCGTTCGACGGCCCGCCGACATTGCCGGGCCGCCCGCAGAGCATGGCCTGGGGTTACCTCTCAGTACAGCGCCTTCACAGGATCACCATGTCCCACTTCACCGGAGGACAGCCGAAGGAGTCGGAGGAACCGGAGGACTTCAGCGGGCCGCCAGCGCGTGCTCGCCCGCCTTGCGCATGGCTTCCACCGGCGCCGGCTTCCGTCCCGTCATCTGTTCGACCTGGAGCACGGCCTGGTGCACCAGCAGGTCGAGACCGCTGACCACGGCCCCGCCGATCATCGACCAGCGGGCGGCGAGCTCGGTCGGCCACGGGTCGTAGAGCACGTCGAAGAGGGTCGCGGGCCGCTCCGGTACGGCATGGGCGAGCGCGTCCGTCGCCCCGGCGGGAGTGGTCGCGATCACCAGGGGCGCGCGCAGGCCGTCGGCCGCGTCCGCCCAGTCCGCCGTACGCACGTCGATGTCGAGGCGAGCGCCCCACTGCCGCATCTCGGCGGCCCGGGCCTCGCTGCGCACGTAGGCGACGACCTCGCCGGTGCAGACGCGGGCGAGTGCGGCGAGCGCGGAGGAAGCGGTGGCGCCGGCGCCGAGGATCGCCGCGGAATCGACCTGTTCGATGCCCCGTTCCCTGAGGGCGGCGACCATGCCCGGGATGTCGGTGTTGTCGCCGAGTCGCCGACCGTCGTCGGTGAACACGACCGTGTTGACCGCCTCGACGGAGGCGGCCGTCTCGCTGATCTCGTCGAGCAGCGGGATGACGGCCCGCTTGAGCGGCATGGTCAGCGACAGCCCGGCCCACTCCGGGCCGAGTTGTCCGACGAAGCCGGGCAGGGCGGCCTCGTCGAGCTCGAAACGGTCGTACGACCAGCCCGTCAGCCCCAGCTCCTCGTACGCCGCACGGTGCAGCACCGGGGAGAGGGAGTGGGCGATGGGCTTGCCGAGGACGGCTGCCCGGCGGGCGTCAACTGCCCGTGGCCTCATTGAACTTGTCCTTGAGCTTCAGGAATTCGTCGTGGGTCTTGGCGAATTCGGTCTTGTTCACGCCGTCGGTCGCGACGAAGTAGTACCAGCCGTCGTCCGTCGGATTCAGCGCCGCCTTCAGCGCGGTGGCACTCGGGTTGTCGATCGGTCCGGGCGGCAGACCCTTGTTCGTGTACGTGTTGTACGGGTCCTTGTTGCTCTTGATCTCCGCCTCGGTGATCTTGATGTTGCTCTGGCCCATCAGGTAATTGAAGGTCGAGTCGAACTGCAGCAGACCGTAGGTCTCGGGGTTCGCGAGGTTGAGCCGGTTGTAGACCACTTCCGCCATCTTGCGGTAGTCCTCCTCGGTCTTCCCCTCCGCCTGCACGAGGCTCGCGACCGTGATGACCTGCAGCGGACTCTCCAGCTTGAGCGCCTTGGCCTTCGCCTCCAGGTCGTACTTGCCGTACGTCTCGGAGGCCTCGGTGACCATCTCCTTGAGCACCGTCTCGGGCTTCATGCCCTTGGCGGCGGGATAGGTGCCCGGATAAAGGAAGCCCTCCAGGGGGTCCTTTATTTCCTTGTTGTCGTTCGCCCAGCTCGGCAGCCCGAGGCTCTTGTATTTCTCCTTGGCGATCTTCTTCGTGGCGCCGGGCTCAAGGCCTAGTTTGTCGTCGATCAACTTGTAGACGTTGACGTTCCGCACACCCGGAACAACCAGCACGTTGTTCTGGCTCTTCGGGTCCAGCATCATCGCGACGGCGCTCTCGGCGGACATCTCCTTCTTCAGCAGATAGGCGCCGGCCTGGATCGACTTCCCCCTGGGGTTCCGCTCCTGGGCGGTCACGAACGCGTCGACGCTCTTGACGACACCCGCGTCCTTGAGGACCCGGCCGATCGCGTACCCGCCCGCGCCCTTGGGGATCTGGACGTTCACCGCCTCGGCCGTGCCGCTCCCGGTGTAGTCCGGAGCCGCGGCGAAACGATTTTGGTAGAACTGGTAACCGAAGTAGCCGACGGTGCCGACACCGCCGCCGAACACCAGCAGGACCACCAGACAGGCGCATCCGCTCCTGCGCTTCTTGGTCCCCTTGCCGCCTCGGCCCCTCCGGTCGCCACGACCGTCCTCCGGGTCGTCGGAGGTGTCCTCGTCGCCACCACCCGCGAAGAAGGCGTGTTCGCCCTCGTCCGGGCCCGGGTCCCAGTCGGTGCGCGGCTCCGGCTCGGCATGCCGACGGCTCGGCGGCTCCGGCGGCGGATAGGCGTCCGGGCCGGCGTAGTAGTCCTGCTGCTCAGCGCCGTACGCGGCGGCCTGCTGGCCGTACGGGTCCGACGGGTCGGCGGGGTAGGGGACCTGCCCCTGCGCACCGGCCGCCCAGCCGTTGTTGTTGTCGTACGGCTGCTGCGGCTGGCCCTGATAGGCCTGCTGGTCGTACTGCTGTTGGCCGTACTGCTGCTGGTCGTACTGGTGGTTGTACTGCTGGTGCTGGTCGTACTGGCCGTCGTGCTGCGGGTACTGCTGCTGCGCCTGACCATAGGCGGCCTGTTGGCCGTCGCCCCAGCCACCGTTGTCGTACTGCGGCTGCTGCGGCTGCTGCGGATAGTGCTGCGGCTGGCCGCCGTAGGGGGACTGCTGGCCCGCGTGGGCCTGCTGTCCGCCCCATCCGTCGTCCCCGTACAACGGGTCCTCCGGATGCCACGGTTCGGAGCCTTGGCCCCGGCCATACTCAGTCATCGATCCCCTAGAGCCGCGAGGCGGCGGTCACCTGCTTTCACGATCCGGCTACCGCTCCGCCTCTTTCTGTGCGGTGACTGTTCGAATGTCGCCGCATCGCGCGGAACGTTACCGTATCGCGATCAGATGACCACTTCGACGCCCTCGCCGGGTGCTTTACCTGACACCCGTTCGGATTCGAGCGCCTGCTGAAGGATGATCACGGCTGCTGCCTGGTCAATGACCGATCTGCCCTTTTTTGATTTCACCCCGGATGCGCGCAGTCCCTGACTGGCCGTCACCGTGGTCATCCGCTCGTCGACGAGCCTGACCGGAACGGGCGTGATTCCCTTGGCGAGTTCCTGAGCGAAGCCGCGGACCTTCACCGCGGCCGGGCCCTCGCCCCCCTTGAGGGAGCGAGGGAGGCCGACGACGACCTCGATCGGTTCGTACTCCTCGACCAGCTGCTTCAGCCGGCGATGAGCTGCCGGAACGTCCCGGCCCGGGACCGTCTCCACCGGGGTGGCGAGGATCCCGTCGGGGTCGCACGAGGCGACCCCGATGCGGGCGTCCCCGACGTCGATCGCGAGTCGACGGCCTCTGCGCATTACTTGGCCGTCTCCCCGACCAGACGCTCCACGGCGTCCACGGCCTCGCCGACGGCAGCCGGGTTCTGGCCGCCGCCCTGGGCGACGTCCGGCTTGCCGCCACCGCCGCCGCCGAGCGTCTTGGCGGCCGTGCGGACCAGGTCGCCGGCCTTGAGACCGCGCTCGCGGGCGGCCTCGTTGGTGGCGATGACCGTCAGCGGCTTGCCGTTGTTGACCGTGAAGAGGGCGACCACGGCGGCCCGGCCGCCCTGGATGCGGCCGCGCACGTCGAGGACCAGCTTGCGCAGGTCGTCGGGGGTCGTACCGTCCGGCACCTGACCGGTGACGACGGCGATCCCGCGGACGTCCTTGGCGGACTCGGCGAGACCGGCGGCGGCCTGGAGCACCTTCTCGGCGCGGAACTTCTCGATCTCCTTCTCGGCGTCCTTCAGCTTGCCGAGCATGGCGGAGACCTTCTCCGGGAGCTCCTCCGGGCGGCCCTTGATCAGCTCCTGGAGCTGGGCGACGACGGTGTGCTCACGGGCCAGGAAGTTGTACGCGTCGACACCGACGAGCGCCTCGATACGGCGGACTCCGGAGCCGATCGACGACTCGCCGAGCAGCTTGACCAGGCCGAGCTGCGAGGTGTTGTGCACATGGGTGCCGCCGCACAGCTCCTTGGAGAAGTCGCCGATGGTCACCACGCGGACCCGCTCGCCGTACTTCTCGCCGAACTCGGCGATGGCGCCCTGCTTCTTGGCCTCGTCGATGCCCATGACATCGGCGCGGACGTCGAGGTCGCGGGCGAGCACCTCGTTGATCTTCTGCTCGACGTCGGTCATCACGGCCGTCGGAACGGCGGACGGGGAGCCGAAGTCGAAGCGGAAACGGCCGGGCTGGTTCTCGGAACCGGCCTGGGCGGCCGTCGGGCCGAGCGCGTCCCGCAGCGCCTGGTGGGTGAGGTGGGTGGCCGAATGGGCGCGGGCGATGGCCGTGCGCCGGCGGCCGTCGATCGAGGCATGCGCCTTGGCACCGACGGTGACCTCGCCGAACTGGACGACGCCCTTGTGGACGTAGACGCCCGGGACCGGCTTCTGGCAGTCGCGGATCTCGATGACGGCACCGGAGTCGACCTTGATCCGGCCGGTGTCGCCGATCTGGCCGCCGCCCTCGGCGTAGAACGGGGTGCGGTCCAGGACGATCTCGACCTCGTCGCCCTCGGTGGCGGCCGGGGAGGAGGCGCCGTCGACGAGGATGCCGACGACGGTGGACTCGCCCTCGGTGTCGCTGTAGCCGATGAACTCGGTCTCGCCGGTCTTGTCGGCGATCTCACGGTAGGCACCGGCACCGGCGTGACCGGTCTTCTTGGCCTGGGCGTCGGCCTTGGCGCGCTCCCGCTGCTCCTTCATCAGACGGCGGAAGCCGTCCTCGTCCACGGAGAGGCCCTGTTCGGCGGCCATCTCCAGGGTGAGGTCGATCGGGAAGCCCCAGGTGTCGTGGAGCAGGAACGCCTTGTCGCCGGCGAGGACCGTGCCACCGGCGGCCTTGGTCTCGGTGACGGCGGTGTCGAGGATGTTCGTACCGCCCTTGAGGGCCTTCAGGAAGGCGTTCTCCTCGGCGACGGCGACCTTCTCGATGCGCTCGCGGTCGGTGACGAGCTCCGGGTACTGCTGGCCCATCATGGCGATCACGGTGTCGATCAGGTCCAGCACGACCGGACCGGTGGCGCCGAGCAGGCGCATGTTGCGGATGGCCCGGCGCATGATGCGGCGCAGGACGTAACCGCGGCCCTCGTTGCCGGGGGTGACACCGTCTCCGATGAGCATCACGGACGTGCGCATGTGGTCGGTGACCACGCGCAGGGAGACGTCCGAGTCGTGGGCGTCGCCGTACGCGACACCGGTCAGCTCGGTGGCCTTCTTGATGACGGCCATGGAGGTGTCGATCTCGTACATGTTCTGCACGCCCTGCAGGATCATCGCCAGGCGCTCGAGTCCGAGGCCGGTGTCGATGTTCTTGCTGGGGAGCTCGCCGAGGATCTCGAAGTTGTCCTTGCCGATGCCCTCGCCGCGCTCGTACTGCATGAAGACGAGGTTCCAGATCTCCACGTACCGCTCGTCGTTGACGGCGGGGCCGCCCTCGACGCCGAACTCGGGGCCGCGGTCGTAGTTGATCTCGGAACAGGGGCCGCAGGGTCCGGGGACGCCCATGGACCAGTAGTTGTCCTTCATGCCGAGGCGCTGGATGCGCTCCTTCGGCACCCCGACGACCTCGTGCCAGATGCGCTCGGCCTCGTCGTCCTCCAGGTACACGGTGATCCAGAGCTTCTCCGGCTCCAGGCCGTAACCGCCCTTGTCCTGGGGGCTGGTGAGCAGCTCCCAGGCGTACTTGATGGCGCCTTCCTTGAAGTAGTCCCCGAAGGAGAAGTTGCCGCACATCTGGAAGAACGTGCCGTGCCGGGTGGTCTTGCCGACCTCTTCGATGTCGGGGGTGCGCACGCACTTCTGCACGCTGGTGGCGCGCGCCCACGGCGGCTTGACCTCACCGAGGAAGTACGGCTTGAAGGGGACCATGCCGGCGGGGACCAGGAGCAGAGTCGGGTCGTCCGCGATGAGCGACGCCGAAGGGACGACGGTGTGACCGCGCTCCTCGTAGAAGCTCAACCAGCGGCGGCGGATTTCAGCCGACTCCATCAGTGGTCCTCATTCCGGTTGTACGGGTGCGTCTTGTACGACTTCGTCGTGTACGTCGAGTTCTCGATGGCGGCGATGCGCCTGGGTGCGGGCAGTTCGGGACTCTCGCGGATGCCGAGAACGTCCGTCAGCTCGGCCTCCCGCTCGGCCATGTTGTCGCGGACGTCGAGCGCGAAGCCGACCGCGCGGTCCTTGAGGCGGGCGCCCGTCTCGATCGCCTTGTTGGCCGCCGTGACGGCGAGGTTCTCGGGGGTCAGCTGCTTCAGCTTGCGATTGACCTTGGTGGTCGCCCAGACACCGGCGGCCACGCCCGTGCTGAACCAGAAAGTGCGGCGGAACATCTTGAGCCTCAGTCCCTCTTCCCACGGCTCCGGGAGACCGCCCGACCCACGATCACGGTACGCCGGGAGGCCTTCGCGGGCACCTCGTCCTTGCGGCCGGTGATCGCCCGGCGCACGCCGTAGCCGAAGGCCGCGACCTTGACCAGGGGGCCGCCGAAGGTGGAGGCGACGGTGGTGGACAGCGCGGAGGCGTTCGACGTGACCTCCTGGACGTCCGAGGCGATCGCGTCGACCCGGTCGATCTGGGTCTGCGCCGAGCGCACCGCTCCGGCGGCGTCGGCCAGCAGCGGCACCGCCTGGTCGGTCACGTCCGCCACGAGTTTGGTGGTCGCCTTGAGCGTCTGGGCCAGCCTCGCCAGGGCGACGGCGAGGAAGGAGACCAGGATCGCCCAGAAGACGGCCACCAGGATCCCGGCAACCTCTCCACCGGACACCTTGCACCTGCTCTCATGAACACGCGTGGACAACGGTGCCGAGCCTATCGCGCCGGGGACGGCACTCGGCACCGGCCGCAGTGATCCGGAGTTCGTCGACTACGCGGTCATGGAGATGCTGGGCCTGACGGACCACACCACGCGGCTGCCACGCGAGCTGTTCGGGCAGGGCGCGGCAGCAGCGCTGTGGCCCTCGGTGGGCCTGCGCGTACGGCAGGGCCGGGCCCTGGGGCGGGAGGCGGCGGCGTCCCGGGCGCTGGGCCGCACGCAGCCGCTGAGCCGCTGAGCCGCTGAGCCGCTGAGCCGCTGAGCCGCTGAGCCGCTGGAAGGACTGCCCACGCCGCAGGGCGCGTACGGCACGCCAAGGTGGCCCTCGACATGCAGCAACCCGCCGCCTCGCCCACCCGGAAGGGCGGTGAGACGGCGGGCTGAGGTGGTGCTATCGCCTGTTGAAGATCAACGGGCGTAGTACTCGACGACGAGCTGCTCGTCGCAGATCACCGGGATCTCCTTGCGGTTCGGCTCGCGGTCCAGGCGGAAGGCCAGGGCGGCGAGGTTCACCTGGAGGTAGCGCGGGGTCTCACCGTCGGGGGCGAAGCCACCGGCGCGGGAGACCTCGAACAGCGTCTTGCTGCGGCTGCGCTCGCGGACCATGACGACGTCGTCGGGCTTGACGCGGAAGGACGGCTTGTCGACCTTCTGGCCGTTGACCTCGATGTGGCCGTGGACGACCATCTGGCGGGCCTGGTAGATCGTGCGGGCGATGCCCGAACGCAGGACCAGCGCGTCGAGACGGCGCTCGAGCTCGATGATCAGGGCCTCACCGGTCTTGCCCTGAACCTTGGAGGCACGCTCGTAGGCGCGGACGAGCTGACGCTCGGACACGTCGTACTGCGCACGCAGACGCTGCTTCTCGAGCAGACGGACCTTGTAGTCCGAGTTCTGCTTGCGGCCACGGCCGTGCTCACCCGGGGGGTAGGGACGGGCCTCGAAGTACTTGACGGCCTTCGGGGTCAGCGCGATGCCGAGGGCACGCGACTTCTTGACCTTGGGGCGGGACTGGTTCGCCACTGCTTCTCATTTCCTGGTTATCGGCTTGTCAGGTGTTGAGGGAGGTCGCATCCGCAGCCGGGGAAACCCGCCGGGTCCACGAGGGATCCGATGGGCAGCCGCTCCCCTGGTCTGGGCACATACGTGCAGCACGCGAGTGGCCCACCGACCGGTCTCCCCCTGGGGTGAGTGGTGGTGGGCTGCCCGCGACACCATTCGAACGGTGCGCGACGCTCCTGGAACCCCCTGAGGGGTTCCGGCTGACCGTCCCGTTCTGACTGCACGGGACACAGCACTTCGAGGGATTCTACAGGCTGCTCAGGACCGCTTGCGACCGAGGTGCTGGCGGGTCCACTCCACGGCGTCCGCGTACCGGGCCTCGGCGCCGTGCCGGGTGGGTGTGTAGTACTCCCGGTCCTTGAGTTCCTCCGGGGCGTACTGCTGGGCGGCGATGCCTTCGGGCAGGTCGTGCGGGTAGACGTACCCCTGCGCGTGCCCGAGCTTGGCCGCGCCCTTGTAGTGCCCGTCCCTCAGGTGCATCGGCACGGGTCCCGCATGCCCCTTGCGTACGTCCTCCATGGCGGCGCCGATCGCCATGGTCGCGGCGTTGGACTTCGGTGCCAGGGCGAGGGCGATGGTGGCGTGGCTCAACGTCAGCGCGGCCTCGGGGAAGCCGATCATCGCCACGGCCTGAGCGGCGGCGACGGCTATGGGCAGGGCGTTGGGGTCGGCGAGGCCGATGTCCTCGCTGGCGGAGATCATCAGGCGGCGGGCGATGAAGCGGGGGTCCTCGCCGGCCTCGATCATGCGGGCCAGGTAGTGCAGGGCCGCGTCCACGTCGGAGCCCCTGATGGACTTGATGAGGGCGCTGGCGACGTCGTAGTGCTGGTCGCCGTCGCGGTCGTACTTCACGGCCGCACGGTCGACCGTCTCCTCCAGTGTGGTGAGGGAGATCTCCGGTTCGCCCTTGTCGAGCGCTGCCCCGGCGGCGGCCTCCAGGGCGGTCAGGGCGCGCCGGGCGTCGCCGCCGGCGATCCGCAGGAGGTGCTCCTCGGTGTCCTCGGGGAGGGCGACGGCGTCCTTGAGGCCGCGTTCGTCGCTCAGCGCCCGCTTCAGCAGCCCTCTGAGGTCGTCGTCGGTGAGGGGTTCGAGGGTCAGCAGCAGGGACCTGGACAGCAGCGGGGAGATGACCGAGAAGTACGGGTTCTCGGTGGTGGCCGCGATCAGGGTCACCCAGCGGTTCTCGACCGCGGGGAGCAGGGAGTCCTGCTGGGCCTTGCTGAAGCGGTGGATCTCGTCGAGGAAGAGGACGGTCTCCTTGCCGAAGCCGCCGGTGGCGCGGCGGGCGCCGTCGATGACCGCGCGGACCTCCTTGACGCCTGCGGTGATCGCGGAGAGCTCCACGAAGCGCTTGTTCGTCGCCTTGGAGACGACGTACGCCAGGGTCGTCTTGCCGGTGCCTGGTGGGCCCCAGAGGATCACCGAGGAGGGCCCGGCGGGGCCGCCGCTGCCCTCGCCGACCAGCCGGCGCAGCGGCGAGCCCGGCTTGAGCAGGTGCTGCTGGCCCACCACCTCGTCGAGGGTGCGCGGGCGCATCCGGACCGCCAGGGGGCTGCCGGCCGGGTCCTTCTCCTGGCGCTCTTCCGCCGCCGCGGTGAACAGATCGGGCTCCACGTTCAAAACCCTATGTCACCGCACTGACAACGCCGTCGGCTGTCGGTCAGGCCCAGAGGCTGGAGCCCCAGCGGGTCAGGATCATCATCGCGATGATGCCGCAGTGGGTGACCGGCAGGACCCAGGTGAACTCGGAGAGGAAGCGCTTGAGCCAGCCCGGGGACGGCAGCAGGTCGTTGCGGATGTTGAACGAGGTCACGTACCAGAACATCGTGATCGTGGCGACCCAGGCCAGGGAGCACCACAGGCACAGCGCGTTGATCCGGTACAGCGACTGGAACTGCAGCCAGGTGCAGAAGGCCACGCCGAAGAGCGTGCCGAAGTTGAAGGTGAGCCAGTACCAGCGCGGGAAGCTCGCGCGGGCCAGCAGGCTCATGCCGACACAGATGACGATGCCGTAGGCCACCAGGCCCAGCATCGGGTTGGGGAACCCGAAGGCGGCCGCCTGCTTGCTCTCCATCACGCTGCCGCAGGAGACGATCGGGTTGAGGGAGCAGCTCGGCGTGAACGTCTTGCCGCTGACCTTGCCCTCGAGGATCTTGAACTTGTCGATCGTGATGACCCACGCGGCGAGCAGGCCGGCGGCGCCGGTGATCACCAGCAGCAGCGCGAAGGCACGGCTGCCGCCCACCGTCCGGGGCGCGGCGCCGGCGCCGGCCGACGAGGACCCGGGCTCCGTGGAGACGTCTTTCACTGTGGTCTTGCTCATCACGCCGATCCGTCTGCTTGAGAGTTGGACCTTCTTCGGGCAGGGGCCATTGTGCCGCACGAGGAGGCTTGTCCACCGTTCGGTGGACATAAGGAAGTACGCACGGTCGTCCCTGAGCGTTCGGTTCCGGCCGATGCTCACAGGCATGACCACACACGCGAACGAACTCGCGGTGGACGTTCGGGGGCTGCGCAAGCAGTACGGCGACGTGACCGCGGTCGACGGGATCGATCTCGGCATCCGCAGGGGCGAGGTCTTCGGCCTGCTCGGACCCAATGGCGCGGGCAAGAGCACCACGGTGGAGATCCTCCAGGGCAACCGGGACCGGGACTCGGGTGAGGTCTCGGTGCTCGGCTCGGACCCGGCGCACGGCACGCGCGCGTGGCGATCCCGTGTAGGGATCGTCTGGCAGGACGAATCCGCGCCCGCGGAGTTGACGGTGGGGGAAACCGTGCGGCACTTCGCCCGCTATTACCCGAGGCCGCGGGACCCGGAGGAAGTCATCGGCCTGGTGGGTCTTCAGGCCAAGGCGGACAGCCGGATCAAGGCGCTCTCGGGCGGTCAGCGGCGGCGCCTCGACGTGGCGCTGGGCGTGATCGGCGGCCCCGAACTGCTGCTCCTGGACGAGCCGACGACCGGCTTCGACCCGGCGGCCCGGCGCCAGTTCTGGGAGCTGATCCGCAAGCTGTCCGACGAGGGCACCACGATCCTGCTCACCACGCACTACCTGGAGGAGGCCGAGGCGCTCGCCGACCGGCTGGCCGTGATCTCCCGGGGGAAGGTCGTAGCCGAGGACGAACCGGCCGCCCTGCGGGAGCGGTACGGCACCGGCGCCACCGTCGAGTGGACCGAGCCGGACGGCGCCCCGCGCACGGCGCACACGGAGACCCCGACCAGGACGGTCGCCGAGCTGATGCGCCGCTTCGACGGCGAGATCCCGGGGCTCCAGGTCAGCCGCCCCACGCTGGAGGACGTCTACCTCCGGCTCACCGGACAGGAGGACGCGCGATGACCACGACCGCGGCGAAGGAAACCCGCAGTCCGGTACCGGTGCGGCTGCCCGGTACCTGGGGGCTCGGAATCCGGCGGGGCGTCCTGGAGATCAGGCAGTTCTTCCGCCAGCGCGACCAGATGGTGTTCACCTTCGCCTTCCCGGTGGTCTTCCTGTTCCTCTTCGCGTCGATCTTCAGCGACGACGTGGAGGGGGCGGGCATCACCGCCTCGCAGCTGTACGTCCCGGCGATGATGGCCGCGGGCATCATGTCGACGAGCTTCCAGTCGCTCGGCGTCTCGATCGCCATCGAGCGGGACGAGAAGGTGCTGCGCCGGCTGCGCGGTACTCCGATGCCGCCGGCGGCGTACTTCCTCGGCAAGATCTGGCTGGTTCTGGTCACTGGCCTGATGGAGACGGCGATCCTGCTGGTCGTCGGCACCACGCTGTACGACGTCGAGTTGCCGTCGGACGGCGGCCGGTGGTTCGCCTTCGCCTGGATCTTCGTGCTCGGTCTGACGGCGTGCGCGCTGCTCGGCATCGCGATCAGTTCGGTGCCCAAGTCCAGCAAGAGCGCGAGCTCGGTGGTCGTACTGCCCTTCCTGGTCCTGCAGTTCATCTCCGGGGTGTACATCGCGATCGACACGATCCCGGACTGGATGCTGAACATCGGTGCGCTGTTCCCGTTGAAGTGGATGTGCCAGGGGCTGCGCGGGGTGTTCCTGCCGGACTCGGCGCAGGTCCTGGAGCAGGCGGGAGACTGGGAGTTCGGGCGCATCGCCCTGGTGCTGGGGGCGTGGTGCGTCGGAGGATTGCTGCTGTGTCTGCTGACCTTCCGGTGGAAGAACCGGCGCGACGGATGAAGGACGCGGCGGGGGCCGCCGGCGCCTACAGCTGGGACCGCTCGTTCCGCCTGTGGGACACCTACTTCGCCCTCATCTGGCTGGCCACCCTGGCGTTCGTGCTCGGCGCTGAACACCCGGGGTGGCCGGTCCGCGTCACCGCGGCGGCGCTTCTGGTCCCGCTGGTCCCGCTGTTCGTGTGGACGGGACGCCCGCTGCTGAGGGGGGATCCGCCGCCCGAGCGCCAGGCCCTCGGTTATCTCGTCACGATGATCGCCCTGTTCCTGCCCTCGGCGATCCTGGTCGGCGAGACCCGGCTGATGACCTTCGCGCTCGTCCCCCAGTGCTTCATGACGCTGCGGATGCGGTGGGCGACCAGCATGGTGGCCGTGATCAACCTTGCGCCGGTGGTGGGTTGGGCGCTGCTGTGGTGGCCGAGCGGCCAGGACGTCTTCTTCAACGGGCTGTTCGCCGTGGTCACCCTCGTCTTCTCGGTGGCCCTGGGCAGTTGGGTGATCCGGATCATCGAGCAGAGCCAGGAGCGGGCCGCCCTGATCGCGGAGCTGGACGCGAGCCGGCACGAGGTATCGCGGCTGTCGGCGGCGCACGGGGCGCTGGCCGAGCGGGAGCGGATGGCCCGGGAGATCCACGACACCCTCGCGCAGGGCTTCACCAGTCTGCTGATGCTGGTCCAGGCCGTGGAGGCGGAGCTCGACCACGACGTGCCGCAGGCCCGCCGTCATCTGGCCCTGATGGACGAGACGGCCCGGCTGAACCTCGCCGAGGCGCGGGCCCTGGTGGCCGACGGCACCCCCGCCGACCTGGACGGCGCGACGCTGCCGGACGCGCTGTGCCGACTGGCGGCACGGCAGTCCGCGTCACTGGAGGTGACCGGTTCAGTACGGCCGCTGCCCGCCGGGCCAGAGGTGGTAGCACTGCGCGCCTGCCAGGAGGCACTGGCCAACTGCCGTAAGCACGCGGGAAGTTCGGTGACCGTGCACATCGCGTTGGCGTACTCCGACGAGACCCTCACGCTGTCCGTGCAGGATGACGGCTGCGGCTTCGACCCGGAGGCCGTGAGCGGCGGCTACGGTCTGTCGGGCCTGCGGGCCCGCGTCACCGAAGGCGGCGGGACGGCCGAGGTGGGCAGCGCGCCCGGCGAGGGCACCACGATCACCCTACGGCTGCCCGTCCCACCCCCGAGGAGCTGCCCGCCATGATCCGGATCATCCTTGCCGACGACCATCCCGTCGTACGCGAGGGCCTGCGGGCGATGCTGAGCGCCGAGCCGGATCTCGACGTGGTCGCGGACGCGTCGAACGGACCGCAGGCCGAGGCTTTGGCGGCGGAACTCCGGCCGGACATCGTGCTGATGGACCTGCGGATGCCGGGCGGCGGGGGCGTGGCGTCGATCGTGCGGATGTCGGAGGCGGGCCTGCCCTGCCGGGTGATCGTCCTGACGACGTACGAGACGGACCGGGACATCCTGCGGGCCGTGGAGGCGGGAGCGGCGGGCTATCTCCTGAAGGACCTGCCCCGCGGCCAACTGGCGGAGGCGGTACGACGGGCGGCGCGCGGTGAGACGGTTCTGGCCCCGTCGGTCGCGGCGCGGCTGGTCGACCAGCTGCGCACCAAGCCGGAGCGGCCCCGCCTGTCGTCCCGTGAGACGGCGGTGCTCCGGCTGGTGGCCGAGGGCTGCACCAACGCGGAGATCGGCAGGCGCCTGTTCATCGGGGAGTCGACGGTGAAGACCCATCTCCTGCGTGTCTTCGCCAAGTTGGGCGTGGCCGACCGCACGGCAGCCGTCACCAGCGCCATGCGGTACGACCTCCTGGACTGACCTCAGCCCAGCCTCGACTCCAGCTCCGCCACGATCTCGTTGACCCCGATCGCCGACTGCTCCCCGGACTCCATGTCCTTCAGCTGTACGACGCCCTCGGCGAGGTCGCGTTCACCCGCGACGATCGTGTAGCGGGCGCCGCTGCGGTTGGCGTTCTTCATGGCGCCCTTGAGACCCTTGGCGCCGTACGAGAAGTCCGCCGCGATACCGACCTTGCGGAGCTCGGTGACCTTGCCGAAGAGGATCCGGCGGGCCTCCTCGCCCAGCGGCACCGCGAACACGCTGGTCGTGGAGGGGAGTTCGAGCTCGACGCCCTCCGCCTCCAGGGCCAGGACCGTGCGGTCGACGCCGAGCGCCCAGCCCACGGACGGCAGGGCGGGGCCGCCGATCATCTCCGAGAGACCGTCGTAGCGGCCGCCGCCGCCCACAGCGGACTGCGAGCCCAGACCTTCGTGGACGAACTCGAAGGTCGTACGGGTGTAGTAGTCGAGGCCGCGCACCAGCTTCGGGTCGTCCTCGAAGGCCACGCCCGCCGCGGTGATCAGCTCGCGGACCTCCTCGTGGTACACCTTGCAGGCGTCGCAGAGGTAGTCGCGGAGCAGCGGAGCGTCTCCGAGCTGCTTCTGGACCGAATCGCGCTTGTCGTCGAGGACGCGCAGGGGGTTGATCTCAGCGCGGCGCAGGGTGTCCTCGTCGAGGTCCAGGCCGCGCAGGAAGTCCTGGAGCGCGGCCCGGTAGACCGGTCGGCACTCCTTGTCGCCCAGGCTGTTGAGCAGGATGCGGAAGTTCCTGAGGCCCAGCGAGCGGTACGCCTGGTCGGCCAGGATGATCAGCTCGGCGTCGAGCGCCGGGTCCTCCGCGCCGATCGCCTCGGCGCCGACCTGAGAGAAGTGCCGGTAGCGGCCCTTCTGGGGGCGCTCGTAGCGGTAGTACGAGCCGGAGTACCAGAGCTTGACGGGGAGGTTGCCCAGCTTGTGCAGGTTCGCCTCCAGCGCCGCGCGCAGCACGGACGCCGTGCCCTCGGGGCGCAGGGCGAGCTTGTCGCCACCCTTGGTCTCGAAGGCGTACATCTCCTTGGTGACGATGTCGGTGGACTCACCGACGCCGCGCGCGAACAGCTCGACGCTCTCGAAGCCGGGCGTCTCGATGTAGCCGTAGCCGGAGGTGCGCAGCGGCGCGGCGATCGCCTCGCGGACGGCCAGGTACTTGGCGCTGTCCGGCGGGATCAGGTCGTACGTGCCCTTGGGGGCCTGAAAGGTGCTCACGAAGTCTCTCGTCACATTCCTCGTCGGGGAGCCTCTGAAGCTCCCTGGCCGGCGGCCACTTCCCGCAGGTACGGGTTGGTGGCGCGCTCCTGGCCGATGGTCGTCTGGGGGCCGTGGCCGGACAGCACCACGGTCGAGTCGTCGAGCGGCAGGCACACGCGGGCCAGCGAGTCGAGCATCTCGGCCATGTCACCGCCGGGCAGGTCGGTGCGTCCGATGGAGCCGGCGAAGAGCAGATCCCCGGAGAAGAACACGGAAGGGATCTCCGCGGTCTCGGGCATCTGGAAGGTCACCGACCCCTTGGTATGGCCCGGCGCGTGCGCGACGGACAGCTCCAGGCCCGCGAGCTCCAGCTTCGTGCCGTCGGACAGCACACGCACGTCGTCCGGCTCCCCGACGGTGATCTCGCCCATGAGCGGCATCCCGATGGAACGCCCCAGACCCATCGACGGGTCCTTCATCATGTAGCGGTCCTCGGGGTGGATCCAGGCCGGCACGTCGTGCGCGCCGCACACCGGGACGACCGAGGCCACATGATCGATGTGGCCGTGCGTGAGGACGACGGCGACGGGCTTGAGCCGATGCTTCTTCAGCGCTTCCTCGACGCCTTCGGCGGCCTGGTGGCCGGGGTCGATGATCACGCACTCCTCACCGGCGGCGGGGGCGACGAGATAACAGTTCGTCCCCCAGGCCCCGGCGGGGAACCCGGCAATGAGCACGATCGTCCTCGTTTTGTGTGGGTACGGGCGGTCTTCCGGGCGGCTGCCCCAGTGGTCAGAGCCTACCGGCGCTGCCGATTCCTCAGCGAACCCATATACGGTACGGGGCACACGCAGGCGGTCGGCTCATAGGACGCATGCGTACCGGTCGGCGTACGAGACGCATGAGGAGAGAACCCCGTGGTCACCCAGGAACAGCGGAAGCGGCAGCTCGCGCGGGAGAAGTTCTTGCGGCAGCAGCAGCGGCGCACGGCCGCGCGCCGCAAGGCCCGTGTACGCAACTCCGTGATCGGGTCGGTGCTCGGCGTGGTCCTGGTGGGCAGCCTGGCGCTCTACACGTCCGGTGTCATGAAGGACGACGACAAGGCCAACACGAGCGCGGAGGCGACCCCGAGCGCCGCGGCGACCAGCAAGGCGCCGGACCCGTGCGACAAGCCTGCGGCCGGCAAGGTCAAGACGGAGACCTGGAAGAAGGAGCCGGCGCTGTCCATCGACAAGTCGGCGAAGTACACCCTGGACCTGGCGACGACCTGCGGCAAGATCGACATCGCGCTGAAGGCGTCGGCGGCCCCCCACACGGTGAACTCTTTCGACTTCCTCGCGGGCAAGGGCTTCTTCGACCACACCAAGTGCCACCGGCTCACCACCAACGGCATCTACGTCCTGCAGTGCGGTGACCCGACAGGCTCCGGCAGCGGCGGACCGGGCTACACCATCCCGGACGAGAACCTGAAGGACAAGAGCCTCAAGAGCAACGTCTACCCGGCGGGCACCGTCGCGATGGCGAACACCGGGCAGGCGCACACCGGCGGCAGCCAGTTCTTCCTCGTGTACCAGGACAGCCAGCTGCCGCCCAGCTACACGCCGTTCGGCACCATCTCGGAATCCGGTATGAAGGTGCTGAAGAAGATCGCCGCGGCCGGTGAGAGCACCGGCGCGGGCGACGGCGCGCCGAACGCGACCGTCGTGATCAACAAGGCGACCGTCACCAAATCCTGACCGCCAACTGCATAATTTCGGTCGCGCGGGATGCGGACAGGCCACCCGCCGGTCGCCTATGTTGGCCGTGACGAAACTGTGGACGATGCCCGGGGGCGAGGAAGCCTCCCGCAGGCATCATGTGGAGGAGGCGCTGTGAGCAGCGACCCGTGGGGCCGCGTCGACGAGACGGGGACCGTGTACGTGCGTACGGCCGACGGCGAGCAGGTCGTCGGTTCCTGGCAGGCGGGTTCCCCCGAGGAAGCCCTGGCCTACTTCGAGCGCAAGTACGAGGGCCTGGTTGTCGAGATCGGCCTCCTCGAGAAGCGAGTCAAGACCACCGACCTTTCGGCGAAGGACGCTCAGGCGGCCATCGACCACATCCGCGAGCAGGTCGACGCGCATCACGCGGTCGGCGACCTGGACGCGCTCAAGGTGCGTCTCGACAAGCTCGTGGAGACCGTCGACAAGCGCCGTGAGGAGCGCAAGCAGCAGCGCGCGAAGCAGTCCGACGAGGCCCGGCACGCCAAGGAGGCGCTGGTCGTCGAGGCGGAGGAGCTGGCCCAGTCCGACCAGTGGCGGGCCGCCGGTGAGCGGCTGCGCGCGCTGGTGGACACCTGGAAGGGCCTGCCCCGCCTGGACCGCAAGTCGGACGACGAGCTGTGGCACCGCTTCTCGCACGCCCGCTCGGCGTTCTCCAAGCGCCGCAAGGCCCACTTCGCCTCGCTGGACGCGCAGCGCGAGGACGCCCGTAAGACCAAGGAGCGGCTGGTCGGCGAGGCCGAGGCGCTGTCCGGGTCGACGGACTGGGGTCCCACGGCCGCGCGCTACCGCGAGCTGATGGCGGAGTGGAAGGCCGCGGGCCGCGCCCAGCGCGAGCACGAGGACGACCTGTGGAACCGCTTCCGCGGCGCCCAGGACGTGTTCTTCGCCGCCCGCAGCTCGGTCTTCGCCGAGCGGGACGCCGAGCAGTCGGAGAACCTCAAGCTGAAGGAGGAGCTGGCCGAGGAGGCCGAGAAGCTCCTTCCGATCGGCGACCTGAAGGGTGCCCGTGCCGCCTTCCGCTCGATCAACGAGCGCTGGGAGGCCATCGGCCACGTCCCGCGGGACGCCCGGCCGAAGGTCGAGGGCCGGATGCACGCCGTCGAGCGCGCTCTCCAGGAGGCCGAGGAGAGCGAGTGGCGCCGGACCAACCCGGAGGCACGCGCGCGTGCCGCCGGTCTGACCGGCCAGCTCCAGGCCGCCGTGGACAAGCTCAGGGGCCAGATCGAGCAGGCCCGCGCCCAGGGCAACAACGCGCGCGCCGACAAGCTGGAGCGCGAGCTGGAAGGCCGCCAGGCGCTCCTGGACCAGGCTCTGAAGGGTCTGCAGGAGTTCGGCGGCTGACCTGCCGTTCGCATCCGGTGGCCCGGTGGTTTCGCACCCGAAACCACCGGGCCACCGTCATGTCCGGGCCTGGTCGCAGCGGACCCCGACTCAGTCCCGGCCGCCCCGCTCGCTGATGTCCAGGGCGTGCTTGAGGACCTCGCAGGCCTGGAGATGGTTGCCGGACTCCTGGAGCAGATCGGCCAGCCGCCGACAGACCAGGACCGCCTCGGGCCCGTACACCTTGTGCACCCGCTGGAAGGCGAGCTCCAGCACCTCGACGGCCTCCCTGACCTGCCCGGTCTCGGCGAGCAGCTCGGACAGTTCCAGCTGTACGGCGAGGAGGTCGCCGTAGACCTCGGCGGTCTGCTGTTCCTGGAGCGCCAGGCGCAGGACGGCCAGGGCGTCGCGGGCGTTGCCCTCGGTACGCAGCAGGCGGGCGAGAGCGAGGCCGGTCGCGACGATCGCCGCGCGTACGTCGGCGGCCAGGACGGGGCCCGCGGGGGCGTGCCGGGAGGCGCGTGCCTTGTTGCGGGCCACCGGCAGCCGTCCGACGCCGTTCTCCTGGGAGCGCTGTGGGGTCGGGCGGTTCTTGGCGCGCAGCCGCTCTTCCATGACGCGGTAGAGGGTGTCCAGGTCGATGAGCTCGGGGCCGTTCTGGATGCCGCCGCGCAGGACGGCCAGCAGTTCCCCCGTGAAGGCGGTGTACCGCTCGCCGTCGGGGGCGAGCGCGATGCGGTCCCGGGGCGAGGCGGTCAGGACGTAGGCGCCGTCGACCGCCGCCTGGGCGGCCAGGACCTCCTCGCCCGCCAGGGCGCGGGCCGCCCGTCCGCTGAAGCAGCAGTCGAGGACGACGATCTTGCGGCGGGCGCGGGCCGAGCGCAGGGCAGCTCTCAGGTGCTGGTAGGCGACGGCGGTGTAGCCGAGGTGCTCGCGGGTGTCCCCGAGGGCCAGGTACAGGTCGTCGGAGTCGGCGTCGCGCATGCCGTGGCCGGAGAAGTAGACGAGCAGGGTGTCCGTGGCCTCCTCGCCCGCCCGGTACACCGGATCGAGGATGGTGTGCGGGCTCAGCGGGTCGGTGACAACCGCGCAGTTCTGCACGGGCAGCCCCCACACCGTGGCGTCGCACAGCTCGGCGGCGAGGTCCAGGACGTTCGCCTCGACGGCGGGCAGCTGGGGCAGGTGCCGGTAGGAGGCGGTGCCGATGAGGACGGCCCGTGAGCGCGCGGGATCAGGCAGTGCCGTCATCGCCCCCGGTCTCCTCGCTCCGCGGTGCGGGGAGCGGGGCGGCCGGCGCGGACGCGTCGAGCAGGTCGACGAGGCCGCGCACGGTGTCCTGGTCCCGCGCCATCTCCTTGGTCAGCAGGATCTCCACCCCGCCCCGGCGCAGGGTGACGGCCGGGGCACCGCGCCTGGAGGTCTGCCACTGCAGTACCGAGACGATCAGTGAGGCGGTGGACAGGCCGCTGCCGAGGGCGAGTTGGAGCAGATCGAAGCCGGTGCCGCCCAGGCTGCCCGGGGCCGGCGGTGCGGTGGCCGCCACGCGCGCGTGTACATCGACGAGCTCGTCGCCGTGCAGCCAGTGCCGCAGGGAGCGGAGGTCGTCCTCGGCCTGTGGGGAGTCCCCGAGCTCCACGATCAGGTCAGTCATCGGTTCCGTCCGTTCGTCGGCCCAGCCGCTTGTTGACCCGGGAGAAGAGGTCCAGTGCCTCTCCCCCGGCGCCGAGCCGGGCCAGGCACACGGCCTGCCAGTACTGGCTGGTGAGGGTGGTGGGATGGTCGGGGCCCAGCTTCGAGAGACAGACGGGCACCACGGCCGACAGCATCTGCGCCGCCTCCCGCAGCTGCCCCCGCTGGACGAGGTTGACGGCCTCGCGCTGCCGGGAGAGGGCGTTGGTCTCGGTCATGCTGCCCAGGACGATGCGCCGGGTGGCGTCGCTGAGGGTGGCACCGTCGAGTGCCCCGGGCCGAGGGAGCGCGAGCGCCTGGGACTCGGGTTCGTCCCACTCGTACTCGGGCAGCTCATCGTCGACGAGGGGCACGGGCTTGCGGGTCGCCTGTACGGCGCTGTCCCGGACGGTGAGTGCCAGGCGCCGCACGAGCGCCGCCGTACCGCCGTCCGCCAGCTGTTCGAGAAGGCGGCGGACCTCACCGAGGTCCTGGGGTCGCTCCTCGGGTTTCTGTCGGCACAGCCGGTTGACCAGTTGCCCGAGCTCCACCGGAAAGGGCGCCCCCGCGGCGATCCGGGGAACGCCGGTGCCCAGCGCCCGCTCGATGATCGCGCCGACGTCGACGGCGGAGCGGAACGGCAGCTCCCCGGAGAGCATGAGGTACAGGCAGGTGCCGAGGCCGTACAGGTCGGCGGCGGGCCCGGGCAGGGCCCCGCGCATGACCTCGGGGGCCATGAACTGCGGGGTGCCCATGACGACGCCGGTCCGGGTGATCGTCGTCTCCCCGGCCAGGCGGGCGAGTCCGAAGTCCTGGAGGACGACGCGGCCGTCCCTGGTGAGGCCGACGTTGGACGGCTTGATGTCGCGGTGGAGGACGCCGGCCTCGTGGGCCGCGGCCAGCGAGTCGGCGATGCCGAGGGCCACTGCACATGCCTCGGACGGCGGCAGCGGTCCCGCCCCGGCGGACATCAGCTCGGCCAGGCTGATCCCTTCGAGCAGCTGCATGACGAGGTACGGCGTACCGCCGGGCTCGTGCACGCCGCTGTCGTACAGCGTGACGACTCCGGGATGGTCGATCCTGGCCAGCGCGCGGGCCTCCCGGACGAACCGGCTCCAGGCCTCGTTGTCCCGACCGACGCCCTCGACGGCCGTCAGCAGCTTCACCGCGACACGGCGGCCGAGCTGTTCGTCCTCGGCCTCGTACACGGTGCCCATCCCACCGCGCCCGAGCATGTCGACGACCCGGTAGCGGCCGTCGATGACCCGCTCCCGCCCGCCTAACGCGGCTCCGCCCCGGTCCTCCATGTGCTCCCCCGTCCCCGTCGTGTGTCTCCGCAGGCTACGACCTTCGCGCCGACGTCACGCGGTACACGTCGTACACGCCCTCCACTCCCCGGACCGCCTTCAGGACGTGGCCGAGGTGCTTCGGGTCGCCCATCTCGAAGGTGAAGCGGGAGGTGGCGACGCGATCGCGGGAGGTCTGGACGGCCGCGGAGAGGATGTTGACGTGCTGGTCGGACAGGACGCGGGTGACGTCGGAGAGGAGCCGGGAGCGGTCCAGGGCCTCGACCTGGATGGCGACCAGGAAGACCGAGGACTGGGTGGGCGCCCACTCGACTTCCAGGATGCGCTCGGGCTCGCGGGACAGTGACTCCACGTTCACACAGTCGCTGCGGTGAACCGATACGCCACTACCGCGGGTGACGAAGCCGATGATCGGGTCGCCGGGGACGGGAGTGCAACAGCGGGCCAGCTTGACCCAGACGTCCTCGACGCCCTTGACGACGACACCCGGGTCGGCGCTGGAGCGCCGCTTGCGGCGGCTGCGGGTCGGCGGGACCGACTCGTCGATCTCCTCGGTGGCCGCCTCCTCGCCGCCGAGCGCGGAGACGAGTTTCTGCACGACGTTCTGCGCGGAGACATGGCCCTCGCCGATCGCCGCGTACAGCGCGGAGATGTCCGGGTAGCGCATCTCGTGCGCGAGCGTGACCAGCGAGTCGCCGGTGAGGATGCGCTGGATCGGCAGGTTCTGCTTGCGCATGGCGCGGACGATGGCGTCCTTGCCCTGCTCGATCGCCTCGTCCCGGCGTTCCTTGGAGAACCAGGCGCGGATCTTGTTGCGGGCCCGCGGCGACTTGACGAAGTTCAGCCAGTCCCGGGAGGGTCCGGCACCGGGCGCCTTGGACGTGAAGACCTCGACGAGGTCGCCGTTGTCGAGGGTCGACTCCAGCGGTACGAGACGGCCGTTGACGCGGGCTCCTATGGTGCGGTGGCCCACCTCGGTGTGCACCGCGTACGAGAAGTCCACCGGGGTGGCGCCGGCCGGCAGCGCTATGACGTCACCCTTGGGCGTGAAGACGAAGACCTCGTTGCGGGAGAGGTCGAAGCGCAGGGACTCCAGGAACTCGCCGGGGTCCTCGGTCTCCTTCTGCCAGTCGAGGAGCTGGCGCAGCCACGCCATGTCGTTGAGGTGGTCGTCCTTGCCGGTGGTCCGCGGCTGGTCCGAGCGGACCTTGGAGGTACCGGCGACGGCCTCCTGCTTGTACTTCCAGTGCGCGGCGATGCCGTACTCGGCGCGGCGGTGCATGTCGAAGGTGCGGATCTGCAGTTCGACCGGCTTCCCGTTGGGCCCGATGACCGTCGTGTGCAGCGACTGGTACATGTTGAACTTGGGCATCGCGATGTAGTCCTTGAACCGCCCCGGAACCGGGTTCCAGCGGGCGTGGACGGTGCCCAGCGCCGCATAGCAGTCGCGGACGGTGTCCACCAGGACGCGGATGCCGACCAGGTCGTAGATCTCCGCGAAGTCACGGCCGCGGACGATCATCTTCTGGTAGACGCTGTAGTAGTGCTTCGGGCGGCCGGTGACCGTGGCCTTGATCCGGGCGGCGCGCAGGTCGGACTGCACCTCGTCGGTCACTATGGCCAGGTACTCGTCACGCTTGGGCGCCCGCTCGGCCACCAGCCGTACGATCTCGTCGTACATCTTGGGGTAGAGGATCGCGAAGGCGAGGTCCTCCAGCTCCCACTTGATGGTGTTCATACCGAGGCGGTGGGCGAGCGGAGCGTAGATCTCCAGCGTCTCGCGCGCCTTCTTCTCCTGCTTCTCGCGCTTGAGATAGCGCATGGTGCGCATGTTGTGCAGGCGGTCGGCGAGCTTGATGACCAGGACGCGCGGGTCCTTGGCCATGGCCACGACCATCTTGCGCACGGTCTCGGCCTGCGCGGCCTCGCCGAACTTGACCTTGTCCAGCTTGGTGACGCCGTCGACGAGCAGGGCGACCGAGTCACCGAAGTCGCGGCGCAGCTGGTCGAGGCCGTACTCGGTGTCCTCGACGGTGTCGTGCAGCAGGCCCGCCATGAGGGTGGCCGGGTCCATGCCGAGCTCGGAAAGGATCGTGGTCACCGCGAGGGGGTGGGTGATGTACGGGTCGCCGCTCTTGCGCTTCTGGCCGCGGTGCCAGCGCTCGGCGACCTGGTAGGCCTTCTCGATCTGGCGCAGCGTCGCGGTCTCGATCTTCGGGTCGTTGCTGCGCACTATCCGCAGCAGGGGCTCCAGGACCGGGTTGTACGGATTGGAGCGCTGGACGCCGAGGCGGGCGAGGCGGGCGCGGACGCGGTTGGAGGAGCCGGTGCGGGCGGGCTGGCCGGTGTTCGGGCGGACCGCCGGCGTCCCCGTGGTGGAGCGCTCGGGCGCCGCGGGCTCGCCCGCTTCGGTGGAGTCGAGAGTGGGGGGAGGCTTGGGCCTGGCCGACTCGGACGGCTTGTCCACGGGCGCGGACTGGGCGTGCTCGACCGGCCCACGGGCGTCGTTCGTCGCGTTCTTCGCGTCCGGCGCGGGCTTCGCCGCGGGCGCCGAGGCGGGCTCGGGCTTGGCGGCGGTCAGTGGCTGGGCCTCGTCTGGCAAGAGGACTCCTCGTGCGCGATCCGGGTCCCCCGGTCAGGCTCCGGAGACCCCATGGTAGCGATCCTGCGCGCGGGGATCGCCTTCAGTCCGATGTGAGGGACGTCTACCGGTGAAACACGTGGGGCTGCCGCCTGCATTCCGGAGGGTCGCTGTGGGGCGCCGGGGGGCTTGATGCGCCCAAGGCGCGCGGGGAACTGCGCGACCAGCCACGACGGCGCCGCGGCCGTCAAGGGACCTCGCTCCCCCATACGTGACGGCCGTCCCGGTGTTCCGGAACGGCCGTCACATGGGCGGTGCTGTCGGCGCTCAGACCACCAACAACGCTTCCAGCGGCGCCCCCGCCAGGGCCGGCTCCAGACGGGCCCGCCCGCTCAGGAAGCCCAGCTCCATGAGGACCGCGAGGCCCGCCACCTCGGCCCCCGCCCTGCGGATCAGCTCGATGGACGCCTCGGCGGTGCCCCCCGTGGCCAGGACGTCGTCGACGATCAGGACACGGTCGCCCGCGGACAGGTCCTCCGCGTGGACCTCGATCTCCGCCGAGCCGTACTCCAGGTCGTACGCCTGGCTGAGGGTCGCTCCGGGGAGCTTGCCCGCCTTGCGTACGGGGATGAAGCCGAGGCCCGCGCGGACCGCGACCGGGGCGCCGAGGATGAAGCCCCGGGCCTCCAGCCCGACGACCTTCGTGGCGCCGGTGGCCGTGGCGACCTCCGCCAGCGCGTCCGTCAGCGCGGTGAACGCCGCCGGGTCCGCCAGGAGCGGGGTGATGTCCTTGAACATCACACCCGGCTCCGGGTAGTCGGCCACATCGCGGATACGGCTGAGCAGCAGCTCCTCAATGCCGGTCATCGGCGCTTCCCCGAGGGACGGCCGCGGCCCCGGCTGCGGGACGCGGGCTGGCTGCGCGGACCGACCACGGCGTGGGCCTCGTCGTCCGGTTCGTCGGAGACGGGACGCGCGTCGACGATCTCCTCCTCGGCGGACGCCTGCGCGCGCTTGGCCAGGACCCGCTTCTTGAGGGCCTTCATCGCCGGCTCGCGCTCCTTGAGGTCGGCGACGAGCGGCGTGGCGATGAAGATCGAGGAGTAGGCACCGGCGGCGAGACCGACGAACAGCGACAGCGAGATGTCGTTGAGCGTGCCCGCGCCGAGGAAGCCGCCACCGATGAACAGCAGGCCGGCCACCGGCAGCAGCGCGACCACCGTGGTGTTGATCGAGCGGACCAGGGTGCCGTTGATCGAGCGGTTGGCGATGTCGCTGTAGGTCCAGCGGTTCTGCTTGGTGATGTCCTTCGTCTGCTCCTTGAGGGAGTCGAAGACGACCACCGTGTCGTAGAGCGAGTAACCGAGGATGGTCAGCAGACCGATCACCGTGCCCGGCGTGACCTCGAAGCCGACGAGGGCGTAGATGCCGACGGTGATGGTGATGTCGTGGATCAGGGCGACCAGCGCCGCGATGGCCATGCGCCACTCGAAGGCGATGGCCAGATAGATCACGACGAGGACCATGAAGATCGCCAGACCCTGCCAGGCCTTGTTGGCGATCTGGTCACCCCAGCTCGGTCCTACCAGGTCGGCGGCGATGGACTCGGGGTCGACCTTGAAGTCCTTCGCCAGTTCCGTCTTGATCTGGTCGGACTGCTTGGTGTCCATGCCGGCGATCTGGATGCGCAGCGTGCCGTTGCCGAGCTTCTGGACGACCGCGTCGTGGCCGGAGGCCTCCTTCGCGTAGTCCTCGGCCTGGGAGACGGAGACGCTGGTCTTCTCGGTGGTGAAGACCGCACCGCCCTGGAAGTCGATGCCCATGTTCAGGCCGCGTACCGCGAGGCCGACGATCGCCGTGATGGTGATCAGGATCGAGATGCTGTACCAGAGCTTGCGGTGACCGATGAAGTCGTAGCTGATCTCGCCACGGTGCAGTCGGGCGCCGAGATTGCCGAGTTTCGACATGCTCACGCCTCCTTCGTCTCAACGGGGGCGGGACGGCGGGTGCGCCGCAGCGGCGGCTGCGCGCCCAGGCTCTTCGGATCGAGGCCGGACCACTTGTGGCCGCTCGCGAAGAACTTCCGCCGGGCGAGGAGCGTCATCAGCGGCTTGGTGAAGAAGAAGACCACGACGACGTCGAGCACGGTGGTCAGGCCCAGCGTGAACGCGAAGCCCTGGACCTTGCCGACGGTCACGACGAACAGGACCGCGGCGGCGAGGAACGACACGAAGTCGGAGACCAGGATGGTGCGCCGGGCGCGCGGCCAGGCCCGCTCGACGGCGGGGCGCAGCGAGCGGCCCTCGCGGATCTCGTCCCTTATGCGTTCGAAGTACACGATGAACGAGTCCGCGGTGATACCGATGGCGACGATGGCACCGCACACGGCCGGCAGGTTCAGCGCGAAGCCGATCGTCGGGCCGAGCAGCGACATGATCACGTAGGTGAGGATGCCGGAGGCGAGCAGCGAGGCCATCGCGACGACCGACAGGCCCCGGTAGTAGGCCACCAGGTAGATGACGACCAGGAGGAGGCCGATGGCTCCGGCGAGGAGACCGGCGTGCAGCTGGTCACCACCGAGTGCCGCGGTCACCGTGGTCACACTCTGCTCCTGGAAGGAGAGCGGGAGGGCGCCGTACGACAGCATGTTGGCGAGGTTCTGGGCCTCTTCCTGGGTGAAGCTGCCGGAGATCTGCGCGTTGCCGCCGGTGATCGAGGAGCTGACGTACGGGCTGGAGACGACCTCGCCGTCGAGGACGATGCCGAACTCGTTCTGCGGCTGGGTGTTCTTCGCGAGCTGGCCCGTGATGTCGGCGAACTTCTTGGCGCCCTTGCCGGTGAAGGTCATGGTGACCTGCCATCCGGCGGCCGTCTGGGTGTCGAAGACGGCCTGGGCCTTCTTGACCTCGGTGCCGTCGACGGCGGCCGGGCCGAGCACGTACTTGTACCAGACGCCGGAGATCTCGCCGCAGCCCAAGGTGGTCTCGGACGGCTTGGCGCCGTCGCCCGCGGTGGTGCGCTGCGCCTTCTTGGAGCAGTCCAGGGCGGCGTACGCGGCCTGGAGCTTGGCGTCGGCGGCGGAGGGGGCGCTGCTGGCGGCGGCCGACGGGGAGGCGGCGCTCGACGCGCTCGCGGACGCCGACGGCGTGGAGTCGGCCTTCAGCGCGTCGCTGACGGCGCGGCCCTGGGAGGTGGCGGTGGCCGACGGGGAGGACGACGAGGTCGCCTTCTCGCCCGTGCCGGACTTGCTCGCGGACGGGCTCGGCGAGGCGGTCGAGGAGCCACTGGCGGACGGGCTCGGCGAGGTGGCCGCGGCGCCGCCGGTGGCCTCCTGGGCCAGGACCGGACGGAAGTACAGCTTGGCGGTGGTGCCGACCTGGTCGCGGGCCTCCTTGGAGTTGGTGCCCTTGGGGATGTTCACGATGATGTTGCGATCACCCTGGGTCTGCACCTCCGCCTCGGAGACGCCCAGGCCGTTGACACGGCGGTTCATGATGTCGACCGCGGTGTCCATGTTGGCCTTGTTGATCGCCGACCCCTGGTCGGCCTTCGCCTCCAGCGTGATGCTGGTACCGCCGGCAAGGTCGATGCCGAGGCGCGGAGTGGTGTGCCCCGAGAGGAACATGCCCCCGGTCAGCGCCACCATGGCGATCAGGATCAGGGCCAGCGCGCGCCCTGGCTTGCTCTGGGCACTCGCGCTCCGGCCCCTTTTAGGTGCTGCCACCTTCTCGTACTCCCTCTCGGGCCGCTCTCGCGCCGGGTCGGCGTACGGGCGGCCATGACATGGTTCGGGATCCCGTGCGAGCTGCGCAGATTCCGGGGCGCGCGGAGCTGGTCCGCGCGCCCCGGAGTGCGACTACTTCGCGTCGGAGTCGCCGTCGGTCTTCTTCGGCTCGTCGTCCGACTTCGCCCCGGCTGCCTCGGTCTCGTCGTCGGCCTTGGCGGGCGCGTCGACGACGGGCTCCTCGGCCGTGTCCTTCTTACCGAGATCGACGGACTTCTCGTCGGAGGCGGCGGCAGCTTCGTCGGCGGACTCGTCGGTCTCGGTGTCGGTGAGGGAGGAGGCGTCGTCAGGGACGACGTCGGAGTCGGACTTCAGGTCGTGCTCGATGCCGTGGACGATGCGGTTGTACTCGTCGTCCGTCAGGACGGCACCGATGGCGTTCTTCGCGAAGAGCAGGTCCACACCCGGGCCCGCGTCGAGGAGGACGGTGTCCTCGCCGACCTCCTTGACCGTGGCGTACATACCCCCGATCGTGCGGACGCCGCTGCCGGGCTGCATGTCGTTCCGCATGTTGGCGGCGGCCTGCTGCTTCTTCTTGGCCGACCGGGTCATCAGGAACATGGCCCCGATGAGCACGATGAACGGGAGGAGGGTCACGAGACTCACGGGTCGGAACTTCCTTCACGCGACCGCGAGGTGAGCGGCCTGATGGTTGGGGGTTTGTACGCCGCCGACAAAGGCGGCATCGGCGGAGTCTAAGCGAGTCCGCGCGCATGGAACAACGCTCAGCATCGCACCTGGGTTCCGGACCCGGCGAATGCGGCGCCGTCACAAACGCATCACGTCCCGAACAGGTCTTGTTGTCCGTTTCCTGTGGCCGCGGAGCGGGGCGGGGTGAGGCCGAGATGCGCCCATGCGGCGGGAGTGGCGACCCGTCCGCGCGGAGTACGCGCCAGCAGGCCCTCCCGCACGAGAAAGGGCTCGGCCACTTCTTCCACGGTCTCGCGCTCCTCGCCCACGGCGACCGCGAGGGTGGACAGGCCGACCGGGCCGCCGCCGAACAGCTTGAGCAGGGCCTCCAGGACCCCTCGGTCCAGCCGGTCGAGGCCGCGGGCGTCGACCTCGTAGACCTTCAGCGCGGCCGCCGCGATGTCGCGCGTGATGATCCCGTCGGCCTTGACCTGGGCGTAGTCGCGGACCCTGCGCAGCAGACGGTTGGCGATACGGGGGGTGCCGCGGGAGCGGCCCGCGATCTCGGCGGCACCGTCGGAGCCGATCTCGACGTCGAGCAGGTTGGCCGAGCGGTGGATGACCCGCTCCAGTTCGGCCGGTTCGTAGAACTCCATGTGCGCGGTGAAGCCGAAGCGGTCGCGCAGTGGCGGCGGCAGCAGTCCCGCGCGCGTGGTGGCGCCGACCAGGGTGAAGGGGGGCAGCTCCAGGGGGATGGCGGTGGCGCCGGGGCCCTTGCCGACGATGACGTCGACGCGGAAGTCCTCCATCGCCATGTAGAGCATCTCCTCGGCGGGCCGCGACATGCGGTGGATCTCGTCGAGGAAGAGGACCTCGCCCTCCTGGAGGGAGGAGAGGATCGCCGCGAGGTCGCCCGCGTGCTGGATGGCGGGACCGCTGGTGATGCGGATCGGGGCCTCCATCTCGGCCGCGATGATCATCGACAGGGTGGTCTTGCCGAGGCCGGGGGCGCCGGAGAGCAGCACGTGGTCGGCGGTGGCCCCCCGCGCGCGTGCGGCCCGCAGCACCAGGTCGAGCTGCTCGCGGACCTTCTCCTGGCCGATGAACTCGTCCAGGTCCTTGGGGCGCAGGGCGGCCTCTACGGCCTGGTCCTCACGGTCGGCGACAGAGCCCACCAGCCGCTCCGCGGCGGGGGCGGTCTCGTCGGTCGTGTCGTCCCAGTTCACTGACGTTCTCCTAGCGGGCGCGGTTCAGGGTTTGCAGGGCGGCCTTCAACAGTTGGCCGACCTGGGGCGTGCCCTCGGCCGCCTCTGCCTGCGGGGCTACGGCGGTGACGGCCTCGTCGGCCTCCCGCGTGGCGTATCCGAGGCCGATCAGGGCGGCGTGCAGCTGGTCGCGCCAGCCCTGGGTGACGGGAGCGCCGATCGCGGGGGCGCCGATCGGCTCGCCCAGCCGGTCCTTCAGCTCCAGGAGCAGCTTCTGGGCGCCCTTCTTACCGATGCCGGGGACGGCGATCAGTGCCTTCTCGTCCCCCGTGGCGACCGCCCGGCGCAGGGCGTCCGGCGCATGCACCGCCAGCATGGCCTGGGCCAGCCGCGGGCCGACTCCGCTGGCGGTCTGCAGCAGCTCGAAGACCTGGCGCTCGTCGTCGTCGACGAAGCCGTACAGGGTCAGTGAGTCCTCGCGTACGACCAGGGAGGTGGCGAGCTTGGCCGGCTTGCCGAGGCGCAGGGTCGACAGCGTGTTCGGCGTGCATTGCACCGCCATGCCGACACCGCCGACCTCGACCACGGCCGCGTCGGGAGCGAGGGCGGCGATCGTGCCGCTCACAAAGGCGATCATGCCGTACGGCCTTTCCGTGCTGTGGCTGTGTGCAGGGCGACGGCCTGCTGGAGGCGGTTCTGGGCGGGGGCCCGCCAGATGTGGCAGATGGCGAGCGCGAGGGCGTCGGCGGCGTCGGCCGGCTTGGGCGGGGCGTCGAGTCGCAGCAGCCGGGTCACCATGGCACCGACCTGGGCCTTGTCGGCACGGCCGCTGCCAGTGACGGCGGCCTTGACCTCGCTCGGGGTGTGCAGGGCGACGGGGATGCCACGGCGGGCGGCGCACAGCATCGCGACGGCGCTGGCCTGGGCGGTGCCCATCACGGTGCGGACGTTGTGCTGGCTGAACACCCGCTCCACGGCGACGAATTCGGGCCGGTGCTCGTCGAGCCACTGCTCGATGCCCTGCTCGACGGCGACCAGCCGCTGCCCCAACTCGGCGTCCGCGGGCGTGCGTACGACGCCGACGCCGAGCATCGTGAGTGGCCGCCCCGGAACACCTTCGACCACCCCGACACCGCACCGCGTGAGACCGGGGTCCACCCCGAGTACGCGCACGCGCCCCCCTCTCCCTTTCGATCGCCTGTTTGTGCAGGCTATCCGCTGCCACCGACAACGGCGGCGGGCCGGTGGGGTGTGTCCCACCGGCCCGCCGAAATCCGCTCAACTCGCGGCAGCGTTACGCGTCGACCTTCTCCATGACCTCGTCGCTCACGTCGAAGTTGGCGAAGACGTTCTGGACGTCGTCGCTGTCCTCGAGGGCGTCGATCAGCTTGAAGATCTTCTTGGCGCCCTCCTCGTCGAGCTCGACCTGCATGGTCGGGACGAAGTTGGCCTCGGCGGAGTCGTAGTCGATCCCGGCGTCCTGGAGGGCGGTGCGGACGGCGACCAGGTCGGTGGCCTCGCTGAGCACCTCGAAGGACTCGCCCAGGTCGTTGACCTCCTCGGCGCCCGCGTCGAGGACCGCGCCGAGGACGTCGTCCTCACTCAGCTCGCCCTTGGGGACGATGACGACGCCCTTGCGGTTGAAGAGGTAGGACACCGAGCCGGGGTCGGCCATGTTGCCGCCGTTGCGGGTCATGGCGACGCGCACGTCGGAGGCGGCACGGTTGCGGTTGTCGGTGAGGCACTCGATGAGCACCGCGACGCCGTTCGGACCGTAACCCTCGTACATGATCGTCTCGTAGTCGGCGCCACCGGCCTCGAGACCGCCGCCACGCTTGACCGCGGAGTCGATGTTCTTGTTCGGGACCGACTGCTTCTTGGCCTTCTGGATGGCGTCGTAGAGAGTCGGGTTGCCCTCGATGTCGACGCCACCCATGCGGGCCGCGACCTCGATGTTCTTGATCAGCTTCGCGAAGAGCTTGCCGCGCTTGGCGTCGATCACGGCCTTCTTGTGCTTCGTCGTAGCCCATTTAGAGTGGCCGGACATCTGCCTGTCTCCTTCGCGTAACCCATCCCTGCAACCAACGCCTGAGATCCTACAAGGACTCGGCTGCCCGGTTCGCGCGCACCATGTCGACAAAGAGGGCGTGCACACGGTGGTCGCCGGTCAGTTCCGGGTGGAACGACGTGGCGAGCGCGTTGCCCTGGCGGACCGCGACGATGTGGCCGTCGTGCTCGGCGAGCACCTCGGCCTCGGCGCCGACGGACTCGACCCAGGGGGCGCGGATGAAGACGCCCTCCACGGGAGTGCCCTCGACACCCTTCACCTCGACCGCCGCCTCGAAGGACTCGTTCTGACGTCCGAAGGCGTTTCGGCGCACGATCATGTCGATGCCGCCGACCGTCTCCTGTCCCGAGCGAGGGTCGAGGATCTTGTCGGCCAGCATGATCAGGCCCGCGCAGGTGCCGTAGACGGGCATGCCGTCACGCACGCGCGCACGTAGGGGCTCCATCACGCCGAACAGCACGGCCAGCTTGGAGATGGTGGTGGACTCGCCGCCGGGGATGACGAGACCGTCCACCTCGGCGAGTTCCTCCGGGCGCCGCACCGGCCTGGCCACGGCGTCGGCCGCGGCCAGGGCGACGAGGTGCTCCCGGACGTCGCCCTGGAGGGCCAGGACGCCTATGACAGGAGTGCTCATGAGTGGTTACCAGCCGCGGTTGGCGTAGCGCTCGGCCTCGGGGAGGGTGTCGCAGTTGATGCCGACCATGGCCTCGCCGAGGTTCCGGGACGCGTCCGCGATGATCTTCGGGTCGTCGTAGAAGGTGGTGGCCTTCACGATGGCGGCGGCGCGCTTGGCCGGGTCGCCGGACTTGAAGATGCCGGAGCCGACGAAGACACCCTCGGCGCCGAGCTGGCGCATCAGCGCGGCGTCGGCGGGGGTGGCGACACCGCCGGCGGAGAACAGCACGACCGGGAGCTTGCCGAGCTCGGCGACCTCCTTGACGAGCTCGTACGGGGCGCGCAGGTCCTTGGCGGCGGCGTACAGCTCGTTGTTGTCGTAACCGCGCAGCCTGGCGATCTCGTTCTTGATCTGGCGCAGGTGACGGACGGCCTCGACGACGTTGCCGGTGCCGGCCTCGCCCTTGGAGCGGATCATGGCCGCGCCCTCGGCGATACGGCGCAGGGCCTCGCCCAGGTTGGTGGCACCGCACACGAAGGGCGTCGTGAACGCGAACTTGTCGCTGTGGTTGACCTCGTCGGCCGGGGTGAGGACCTCGGACTCGTCGATGTAGTCGACGCCGAGGGACTGCAGGACCTGGGCCTCGACGAAGTGGCCGATGCGGGACTTCGCCATGACCGGGATCGACACGGCCTCGATGATGCCCTCGATCATGTCCGGGTCGGACATCCGGGCCACGCCGCCGTCCTTGCGGATGTCGGCCGGGACCCGCTCCAGGGCCATGACGGCGACGGCGCCCGCGTCCTCGGCGATCTTCGCCTGCTCCGGCGTGACGACGTCCATGATCACGCCGCCCTTGAGCTGCTCCGCCATTCCGCGCTTCACGCGCGCGGTGCCGGTCTCGGGAGCCTGGTTCTCGGTGCTGGACACGGGTTGACCTCGCTGAAGTGAAAGGGGATTACTGCAGCACCGAGGAAACGTCACCGGATCAGGCCACAGCAAGGGCCAATGGGGAGCCGGTGGCTCGTTTTACTCCCCGAGGGGCCGGGTCAGTCGGAGTTCTCCCAGGTCAGAAAGCCGGGGCCGGCGGGTGTGAGCACCGGCAACCATGCCTCGTCGGCCTCGGCCAGGCGGGACTCGTCGAGGACCAGGGGCGTGGGCAACAGCTCGTCGCGGTTCCCGGAGCCGTGGACGGGCAGTGCGACGGCGCTTCTCAGCCGGTCGAGCAACCCGGGCGGCCAGGTCTGGCCACAGGTGCCGGCCCCCTTCAGCTCGCCGACGAAGATCTCCTTCAGCTCCTCGTCGAGGGCCCTTCCCAGCACGGCCAGCAGAGGGCCCTCCTGCTCGTACGGGACGCAGCCGTAGTCGCCAGGTCGGCGCCGCGCGTCGGTCATCGGCCTATGCGGCCCGGTCCACCAAGGCGGCGGGCGGTTCGTCGTCCATCTCGAAGGCCATCGGGAAGGGGGCGTGACCGGCCAGGCGGAACCAGCGGACCTTGCGGTGCTGGCGGAGCCTGCGGGCCGCGCCCACCGCGTCGTTGTGGAAGCGGCGGGCCATCGGAACGCGTCGTACGGCCTCCGTCAGTTCATGGGCCGCCGCCTCTCCCCCGGGCGCCTCGCGGACCGCCTCCACCTGGGCCGACTCCGCGAACACGGCCCGCAGCGCCTGGCTCAGCTCGCTCTCGGCGACCTCCCGCTGCTCCTCCTCGGCCTGCCGGGCGGCGTGCGCGGCCTCGTACAGGACGATCGACGCGGCCGGGTCCAGCACTCCGGAAGTGGCCAGTTCCTGGGTCACGGAGGCCCGGCGGAGCAACTGCGCGTCCAGGCCCGCGCGCGTGGCGTCGATCCTGGCGTGCAGCCGGTCCAGACGGCCCGCGGTCCAGCTCAGGTAGAGGCCGATCGCGACGAGCGCGACGATGATCCAGATGAGGGTGGGAGTCACAGCCAGCAAGGCTATCGGGGCGGGCTGGGGCGGAGCGGGGCAGGACGGGGGGCGGACGTCTGCGTGGCCGGAGCAGGGCACGTCGGACGGGTGCAGGGCGGGTACGAGGCTTGTCGTCGGCGAGGCGGGCCCTGTACCGGCGCTACGGCGTCGCCGACGAGGCGCGTCCCGGGGACCGGTCAGCGTTACGTCCGCAGGCTCGCCCGGTCGTCGACGCTCCGGTCACGCGCTCAGCTCCCGGCCGCGCTCCACCACCCGTGCCTCGGCCGCGCGTGCCTGCACCGACCACGCCTGCACGTCCGTGCCCCTGTCGTCGGCGAGGCGGTCCGACCCGCAAGGCTCGTACGGCCGGCGTTCCTGCCGACGGCACCCTCACCGTCAGTTCCCCGCCGACCCGACCACGCCCGCGGGCGCCGGAGCCCCCGTCCCCGGCGTCGATCAGTCCCTGGCCAGCCCCAGCCTCGCCCGCAGTCCCGGCCCCCGGTCGTCGTCCGCCGCGGCCACCGCCGCCGCGCCCGCGGTCACCGTCTCGTAGACCGACAGGATGTCCGCCCCGACGGTCGACCAGTCGAACCGGCGGACGTGTGCGCTGCCGCGCTCCCGCAGTTCGGTCAGGCGCGCGCGGTCACCGAGCAGTCGTACCGCCGCCTCGGCGAGCGCGTCCGCGTCCTCGTTGGCGAAGAGCTCGCCCGCCGCGCCGTGGTCCAGGACCTGGGCGAAGGCGTCGAGGTCGGAGGCGAGGACAGGGGCGCCCGCCGACATCGCCTCGACGAGGATGATCCCGAAGCTCTCACCACCGGTGTTGGGGGCGACGTACAGGTCGACGCTGCGCAGGAAGCGGGCCTTGTCCTGGTCGCTGACCATGCCGAGGAACTCCACGCGCGCGCGTAGCTCCTCGGGGAGGGACTCCACCGCCTCCTCCTCGTCACCGCGGCCGGCCACCAGCAGCCGGGTCTGAGGGCGCTCGGCGAGGATCTTCGGCAAGGCCTTCATCAGCACCGGCAGGCCCTTGCGGGGTTCGTCGATGCGCCCCATGAAACCGATCGTGTTCCCCTGCCACTCGGGTTTCGGCTGGGCCTTGGCGAAGAAGTCGACGTCCACGCCGTTGGGGATCACCACCGCGTCGCCGCCGAGGTGCTCGACCAGCGTGCGGCGGGCGTACTCGCTCACGGCGATCCGGGCGCTGATCTTCTCCAGGGCGGCCTGGAGGATCGAGTACGCGGCGACCATGACCCGGGAGCGCGGGTTCGAGGTGTGGAAGGTGGCGACGATGGGGCCCTGCGCGGCCCAGCAGGTCAGCAGGCCGAGCGACGGCGAGGACGGCTCATGGATGTGGACCACGTCGAACTCGCCGTCGTGCAACCAGCGACGCACCCGTGCCGCCGACAGGAAGCCGAAGCTCAGCCGGGCCACCGAGCCGTTGTACGGCACCGGGACCGCGCGGCCCGCCGAGACGACGTACGGCGGCAGCGGGGTGTCGTCGTCGGCCGGGGCGAGGACGGACACCTCGTGGCCGAGACGGATGAAGTACTCGGCGAGATCGCGGATGTGGAACTGGACGCCGCCCGGCACATCCCAGGAGTACGGGCAGACGATGCCGATTCTCACGAGCGGGCCCCGTCCGACGGGCGCGGCTCGAGGTCCTTCAGCCACAAGCGCTGCAGCATGTGCCAGTCCTCCGGGTGATCAGCGATCCCTGTGGCGAAGGCATCGGCCAGCGCCTGTGCCATGACAGACGTCTTTTCGGCCCGCGTACCTGTCTCGGGCACCGGGACCGGGGGGTGCACCCTCCCCTGCATGACGGGCGAGTCGTCGTACCAGAGTGTCACCGGCAGCAGCAGAGCGCCCGTCTGCTGGGCCAGCAGGGCCGGGCCCGCGGGGATGCGGGTCGCCTCGCCGAAGAACCGCACCTCGACCCCGGACGACGACAGGTCGCGCTCGGCGACCAGGCAGACCAGGCCGCCGTCACGCAGCCGCCGGGCCAGTGTGCCGAAGGCGGCGCCGCCGCTGTGCGGGAGCACCTCCATGCCGAGTCCCTCGCGGTAGGCGACGAAACGGTCGTACAGCGTCTCCGGCTTGAGCCGTTCGGCGACCGTGGTGAACGGCGTCTCCAGCTCGGTGGTGACCCAGGCGCCCGCGAGGTCCCAGTTGGCCATGTGCGGCAGCGCGAGGATGACGCCCTTGCCCTGGGCGAGTCCGTCGGTGAGGTGGTGCAGGCCGTTGGGGTGGAAGCCGCTCTTGACGCGCTCCTTGCTCCAGGCGGGCAGCCGGAAGGACTCCATCCAGTAGCGCAGATACGACCGCATGCCCGCGCGCGAGAGCTCGGCGAGGCGCTCCGGGCTCGCGTCGGGCACCACGCGCGCGTAGTTGCTCTCCAGGCGGAGCACGCCCTTGCCGCGCTGCTTCCAGGCCAGGTCGGCGATGCTCCGGCCGAGGCGCACGGCGACCGGCTCGGGGAGCTTTTTCACCACGCCCCAGCCGAGGCCGTACAGCGCGTCCGCCAGCCGCTCCTGGGCGCTCACTTCGCGGCCTCGCTCCCCTGCTGCCGGGACTTGTCCCCGGCCACGTCCTCCTCGGCGGCATCCGGCTCGGCACCCGACTCCGCGGCGGCCTCCTCGGCCTCCGCGGACTCCCGGCGGACCGTGACGACCCGCTGGATCAGCGTGACCAGGCTGCCGACGGCGACGATCCACAGGGCGACCGGCAGCAGGTACTGGATGCCGGGCACGCCGAACGCGTGCAGACCCGCGAGGCCGGCCGCGACCAGCGAGATCACCAGGCGTTCGGCACGCTCCACGAGGCCGTTGACGGCGACCGGCAGCCCGATCGACTCGCCTCGGGCCTTGGTGTACGACACCACCTGTCCGCTGGCCAGGCAGAAGATGGAGACCGCGCACAGGGCGATGTCGTCGCCGCCACCGGCGTACCAGAGGGCGAAGCCGCCGAAGATCGCGCCGTCGGCGACCCGGTCGAGCGTGGAGTCGAGGAAGGCGCCCCAGCGGCTGGTGCGGCCGAGCTGGCGGGCCATGTTGCCGTCGACGAGGTCGGAGAACACGAACAGTGTGATCACGACCGTGCCCCAGAAGAACTCGCCCATGGGGTAGAAGACCAGCGCGCCCGCGACCACTCCGGCGGTGCCGAGGAGCGTGACCGTGTCGGGGCTGACGCCCCTTCTGATCAGAAATGTGGCGAACGGAGTGAGAACACGCGTGAAGAATGCACGCGCGTACTTGTTCAGCATGGCCTTCCCGACGGTCGGTGTGGCCGGCTCGGCCCCTGCTGGCCACCGGCTGGCCCATCGTAGCCACGCGCGCGCGTGGGCGGCGGCCGGGCACCCGGAGCCCGTGTCACGGGCCCGTGCCATCCGGGTCACGGTGGGATCGCGTCCGTCGTATGGACGCACCGTGACGGGAGTGGAAAGCTCGAAGGACCGCGGGCGTCACCGGAGCCGCACCGCACGCGGGTCCGCGCGTCCGCGCCCACAATGACCTCACCGTGCACGGGAGGCAAGGCCATGGGCGACAAGGCGAACGCACACCCCGGAGCCGCCGGCAGGGCAACAGCGGCCGACCACCCCGCGTCCGTACGGAATGTGGTGCTGGTCGGCCACTCCGGTTCGGGCAAGACGACATTGGTGGAAGCTCTCGCGCTGACCGCGGGAGCAGTGAACCGGGCGGGCCGTGTGGAGGACGGCGGCACCGTCTCGGACTACGACGAGATCGAGCACCGGCAGCAACGCTCGGTACAGCTCTCCCTGGTGCCCGTCGAATGGGACGGGTTCAAGATCAACCTTCTGGACACCCCCGGATACGCCGACTTCGTCGGTGAGCTCAGGGCCGGTCTGCGAGCGGCGGACGCGGCCCTTTTCGTCGTCTCGGCCTCGGACGGGGTGGACGGCTCCACGCGCATGGTGTGGGAGGAGTGCGCGGCCGTCGGCATGCCCCGGGCGATCGTCGTCACGCATCTGGAGGCCGCGCGGGCGGACTTCGAGGAGATGACGCGGATCTGCGCGGAGGCCTTCGGCGGCGACGACCCCGACGCCGTACTGCCGCTCTACCTGCCGCTGCACGGCCCGCAGGGACCCGACGGGCACACACCCGTGACAGGTCTGACCGGGCTGCTGTCGCAGAAGCTCTTCGACTACTCCTCCGGGGAGCGCAAGGAGTCCGAGCCGGGCGAGGACCTGCTCCCGGAGATCGAGGAGGCCCGTAACCGGCTGATCGAGGGGATCATCTCGGAGAGCGAGGACGAGACCCTCATGGACCGCTATCTGGGCGGCGAGGAGATCGACTTCAAGACGCTCGTGGAGGACCTTGAGCGGGCCGTCGCACGCGGGGTGTTCCATCCGGTCCTGGCCGCCGCCCCCGCGAGCGAGGGCGCCAAGCAGGGGCTCGGCACGGTCGAGCTCCTGGAACTGGTCACCGGCGGCTTCCCGACGCCGTTCGAGCACCCCACCCCGGGTGTCACGACCATCGACGGCAAGCCGCGCGAGATCAAGGCCTGCGACACCGAGGGACCGCTGGTCGCGGAGGTCGTGAAGACCGCGTCCGACCCGTATGTCGGCCGGATCTCGCTGGTGCGGGTCTTCTCCGGGACCCTGCGTCCGGACGAGACGGTCCATGTCTCGGGGCACGGGCTCGCCGACCGCGGGCACGAGGACCATGACGTCGACGAGCGGATCGGCGCGCTGTCGGCCCCCTTCGGCAAGCAGCAGCGCCAGCTCTCGCACTGCATCGCGGGCGACCTCGCGTGCGTGGCGAAGCTGAGCCGCGCGGAGACCGGCGACACCCTCTCGGCCAAGGACGACCCGCTGCTCATGGAGCCGTGGGAGATGCCCGACCCGCTGCTGCCGCTCGCCATCGAGGCGCACAGCAAGGCGGACGAGGACAAGCTCTCGCAGGGCCTTTCCCGACTGGTCGCCGAGGATCCCACCATGCGGCTCGAACAGAACCAGGACACCCACCAGGTCGTCCTGTGGTGCCTGGGCGAGGCGCACGCCGACGTGGCCCTGGAGCGGCTGCGCAGCCGCTACGGCGTGCAGGTGGACGTCGTACCGCACCGGGTGTCCCTGCGGGAGACGTTCGCGGACAAGGCGGGCGGGCGCGGGCGGCATGTGAAGCAGTCCGGCGGGCACGGGCAGTTCGCCATCTGCGAGATCGAGGTGGAACCGCTGCCGGGCGGCTCGGGCATCGAGTTCGTGGACAAGGTCGTCGGCGGCGCGGTGCCCCGGCAGTTCATCCCGTCCGTCGAGAAGGGCGTACGGGCGCAGGCCGTCAAGGGGGTCGCCACCGGACATCAGCTCATCGACGTCCGGGTGACGCTGCTGGACGGCAAGGCGCACTCCGTGGACTCCTCGGACGCCGCGTTCCAGACGGCCGGGGCGCTTGCCCTCAGGGAGGCGGCGGCGGACGCGAAGATCCATCTGCTGGAGCCGGTCGCCGAGGTGTCCGTACTGGTCGGCGACGACTACGTGGGCGCGGTGATGAGCGACCTGTCCGGCCGGCGCGGCCGGGTGCTCGGCACCGAGCAGACCAACGGCGGACGCACGCTGATCAAGGCCGAGGTGCCCGAGATCGAGATCGGCCGGTACGCGGTGGACCTCAGGTCCCTGTCGCACGGCACCGCGCGTTTCAGCCGCTCCTATGCCCGGCACGAGCCCATGCCGCCGCAGATCGCCGAAAGGATCCGTGAAGAGGCCCGCGCTGCCTCGTAGTTGGCACCTGCCCGGGGACAAGTGGCTTCGGGCGGCGCGCACGTGGCGTTCCACGCCCCACAAGTGACGTGTACGGAACGCTCCCCTCCGATTCGGCGGACGGCTTCGGCCGTCCGCCCACCAATGTCAGTGCCGACAGTTACGCTGATGACCTGATCAACAGGTGTGCGGAGTACGGAAGTCGGGAAGGCCGCAGTGGGTGAGACAGGCGGCGATCGGGGGCGGGAATGACCGTTGACGGCGGTTTCGCGGACATCTTCGGTCCGCAGGTGCCGCGCACGGGCGACGAGGCGCAGACGGCGACGTTCGCCCTGGCCTCGGCGGCCTATCGGGACAATCCGGTGGAGGAGATCCTCAAGGCCAACAACGAGTGGCACGAGTCGGCCGTCAAGGGCGGCCGCAAGTGGGCGAAGATCTTCCGCCCCAACCTGGGCGAGGCCTTCTCCACGGCGGTGATCACCCGCATGCTCGGCAAGGGCCGCAAGCCGCTCATCCAGTCCTTCGGCGCGGAGCCGCAGGTCGTGGTCGAGCACTGTCTCGCGGCGAACAACATCCGCCGGGACCGGGACAACTGGCTGAGCGCCGTCATGGTGCTGTGCGGTGTGCTGTTCCTGCCCGGACTCCTGGTCTGGCTGCTGGTCTTCACCCTGCGCAGCAACGTCGCCAGGCGCGAGGACAAGCAGGCCGGGGCGATCTCCACCGTGCTCCTCGTCGCGATGGCCGGGCTCGCCGTGCTCTTCCTGCTCAAGATGCCGTTCAGCGGGTTCTGGGGGCTGTACGCACGCGCGTGCGTCGTCCTCCCCGTGGTCGGCTGGTTCTGGGCCAAGCAGATCTGCGAGCGCACCGCGAAGGATCTGCGGGAGCGCTGGGCGAGTCTGCTGGCCGGCAGCAGCGTGGGCGCCAAGGTGCCCGAGGCGGTGCCGAGCAACCCCGGCGAGACCGCGGCCGAGCAGCTGCGCCAGTCCCTGGCCACGCTCAGCGCCGAACAGCAGTCCAACTCGGTCTTCTACGCCGGCCCCAAGGGAATACTCGGCATGGGCACCCGCTGGGGCAGCTGGCAGCTCGCCGAGGACCTGGTGTCGGCCGACCCCACCCGGGAGATCCACCCCTTCCGCAGCTGGGACGTGGTCCGGTCCATCCACGACCAGCTGCGCATGCTCGAACGCAACACCATCAACACCGGCGGCTTCCCGAAGCCCTCCATACGTCACTGGGTCGTCACACCGATCGCGGAGGGCGCGAAGGAGGTGTCCCGGCCGGGCGGCACGGACGTGGACGCGTACCAGGTCAAGAACCACGCGATACAGGACATCTGCAACAAGCAGCAGTTCGGCGGCGGTGACCGGCACTACCTGGGCGTGCAGTGGACGCTGTGGGAGGGACAGCTCGTCCTCACCATGCTGATCACGGTGACCGTGCTGCACGAGACGCTGCGCATCGAGGTCACCGGGCACGCGCTGGGACCGGTGCACGGGCTGTTCACGTCGAAGCCGGCCGCCAAGGAGAAGGAGGTCGCCAAGCAACTGCGCTTCTGGGAGACCAAGAAGATCAAGCTGCCGCTGGTGGACGCCGACGAGGTGGTCCGCCTCACCGCGCGGGCGCCCCTGGCCTGGTATCCGCCGCTGCTCAACTGGCTCGGCGGTTCGCTCGCCCTGCCCGAGCCGTTCGGTCTGCGGCACGCCTGGGCGGACAAGCCGTGGCGGCACCGCTTCATGGCCGACGACGCGCTGCGCGCCGCGACCCCGGTGCTGCGGGTGGTGCACTCGGCGGCGATCCGGATCCTGTCGGAGAACGGCGTGGACACGGAGAAGTTCGGCACGCGGGCGGGCTTCCTGAGCACGCAGGTCCAGGACGTGTCGCCGCGGAAGGCGGACGTGTACGACGCGTAGGCCTCCGGCGGTTCGGGCGAGTCCACGTGCGGGTGGGTCTGGGTTCCGGTCCCTGGGGGCTGCGCCCCCAGACCCCCCTTCGGCCGGGACGGCCTCGTCCTCAAACGCCGGACGGGCTGACGGATGCCGGCTCAGCTGAGATCAAGCCGTCGGCCAGGCCTCCGCCAGCATCTTCCGCGTGTCGCCCAGCAGCTGCGGCAGCACCTTCGTGTGGCCGACGACCGGCATGAAGTTCGTGTCGCCGCCCCAGCGCGGGACGATGTGCTGGTGGAGGTGGGCGGCGATGCCGGCACCGGCCACCGTCCCCTGGTTCATACCGACGTTGAAGCCGTGCGCCCCGGAAGCCGTACGCAGAGCAGTCATCGCCTGCTTGGTCAGCGCGGCCAGCTCGGCGGTCTCCGGGTCGGTGAGGTCGGTGTAGTCGGCCACGTGACGGTAGGGCACGACCATCAGGTGGCCGCCGGTGTAGGGGTAGAGGTTGAGCACCGCGTACACCAGCTCGCCGCGCCGGACGATCAGGCCGTCCTCGTCGGACTTGGCCGGGATCGAGCAGAAGGGGCAGCCGTCGTCGGCGCCCGGGCCGGTCGGCTTGTTCTCGCCCTGGATGTAGGCCATCCGGTGGGGGGTCCACAGACGCTGGAACGCGTCCTGCGTCCCCACTCCCAACTGCTGCTCCGGCTCACTCGTCATGCAATGCAGCATATGACTTCGCCCGTTCGCGCCGTGTCGGCGGGGTTGTGGGAAAAGCAGCCCGGGCCAAGCTGGACAGGTGGACGAGGACAGCCGCGGAGCCGGCGACGCAGACGCCGACGAGACCGGCGATCACGCTCACGCTCACGAGGCGGACGGCACCGACACGGGCAGCGCCCACGGCACCGAGGCGCACAGCGGCCACGATGCGAGGGCTGCCAGGGCCCACGTCTCCGACAAGCGCGGCTCCCCCGACGCCGACACGCGAGGGCCCAACGGCGCCGACACCTCAGGATCTGATGACTCCGGCGCTCCCGAAACGCACGGCACCGATCACCGGGAGTCCCAGACCACAGCCGCGGATACGGCCCACGGCTCCGACACCCGCAAGCCCCGCACTGCCAAAACCCCCAGGCCTCCCGGCCCCCACCAGCCCGACTCCCCCGCTCCCCGCGGACCCCGTACCCCCGACCGCCGCCACTCGCACTGGGAAGCCCGCACCGAGGTCCCCCTCGCCCTCGCCTCCCTGGCCTTCCTCGCCGCATACGCGTTCCGCGTACTCGCCCCCGATCTCCCGGACGCTCTGCTCGATCTCTGTCTGGCAGTCACGCTGGCCGCCTGGGCGCTGTTCGCCGTGGACTACGCGGTGCGCTGGCGGCTCAGCGGGCAGCGGCTGGGCTTCGCACGGACGCACATGCTGGACACCGTGGTCCTCGCCCTGCCGCTGCTGCGTCCCCTCAGGGTCGTCAAGGTGTACGAGGCCGTGCAGCGCCGGCACGGACGTCCCCGGCTCGCCCTGCACGCGCGTGTGATCGCGTACTCCGGTCTGTCGACCCTTCTGCTGGGCTTCACCGGCGCCCTCGCCGTGTACCAGCAGGAACGCGACGCCCCCGGTACGACCATGCACACCTTCGGCGACGCCGTCTGGTGGACCTGCGCCACCCTCACCACCGTCGGCTACGGCGACGTCACCCCGGTCACCCCGATGGGACGCCTGATCGCGGTCGGCGTGATGATGATCGGGATGGCCCTCCTCGGCGCCGTGACCGGCACCTTCGCCTCCTGGCTGCTCCAGGTGTTCTCCCAGGAGGACGACGAAAGGCCCCCGGGAAGCTGAACTCCCCGGGGGCCCCGCCGTACAGAGATCAGACCTGCGCCCGCTCCTCCACGACCTTCTGGATCTTCGCGATGGCCTCGTCGAACGGGATGCCGTTCTCCTGCGAGCCGTCGCGGTAGCGGAAGGAGACCGAGCCGCCCGACATGTCCTCGTCGCCCGCGATGACCATGAAGGGCACCTTCTGCTTCTGGGCGTTGCGGATCTTCTTCTGCATCCGGTCGGACGAGGAGTCCACCTCGACCCTGAGGCCCTGCTTCTTGGCCGCGGCCGCGAACTTCTGCAGGTACTCGACGTGCGCGTCCCCGATCGGGATGCCGACCGCCTGGACCGGGGCCAGCCATGCCGGGAAGGCGCCCGCGTAGTGCTCCAGGAGCACCGCGAAGAACCGCTCGATGGAGCCGAACAGGGCCCGGTGGATCATGACCGGACGCTGCTTGGAGCCGTCGGGCGAGGTGTACTCCAGCTCGAAGCGCTCCGGCAGGTTGAAGTCCAGCTGGATCGTCGACATCTGCCAGGTCCGGCCGATCGCGTCCTTGGTCTGGACGGAGATCTTCGGACCGTAGAAGGCGGCGCCACCGGGGTCGGGAACGAGCGGCAGGCCCTGCTTCTCGGCGACCTGACGCAGGGTCTCGGTCGCCTCCTCCCAGGCCTCGTCCGAGCCGACGAACTTCTCCGGATCCTTGGTGGACAGCTCCAGGTAGAAGTCGGTCAGACCGTAGTCCCGCAGCAGGCCGAGGACGAAGGTGAGCGTCTTGTCGAGCTCCTCCGACATCTGCTCACGGGTGCAGTAGATGTGCGCGTCGTCCTGCGTGAAGCCACGCGCACGCGTGAGGCCGTGCACGACGCCCGACTTCTCGTACCGGTACACGGTCCCGAACTCGAACAGGCGCAGCGGCAGTTCGCGGTAGGAGCGGCCGCGCGCGTCGAAGATCAGGTTGTGCATCGGGCAGTTCATGGGCTTGAGGTAGTAGTCCACGCCCTCGTCGAGCTGCATGGGCGGGTACATGCCGTCGGCGTACCAGTCCAGGTGCCCGGACTGCTCGAAGAGCTTCCCCTTCGTCGCGTGCGGGGTGTAGACGAACTCGTAGCCCTCCTCCTCGTGGCGGCGGCGCGAGTAGTCCTCCATGACCCGGCGGATGATGCCGCCCTTGGGGTGGAAGACCGCGAGGCCGGAGCCGATCTGCTCCGGGATGGAGAACAGGTCGAGCTCGGAGCCCAGCTTGCGGTGGTCGCGCTTCTCCGCCTCGGCGAGGAAGTCGAGGTGCGCCTTCAGCTCGTCCTTGGTCGGCCACGCGGTGCCGTAGATGCGCTGGAGCATCGGGTTCTTCTCGCTGCCGCGCCAGTAGGCGGCCGCGTTGCGCATCAGCTTGAAGGCCGGGATGTTCCGGGTCGACGGCAGGTGGGGACCACGGCACAGGTCCTTCCAGCACAGTTCGCCGGTCTTGGCGTCCAGGTTGTCGTAGATCGTCAGCTCGCCGGCGCCGACCTCGACGTCCGCTCCGTCGTCGGAGGACGCGGAGCCCTTGAGACCGATCAGCTCCAGCTTGTACGGCTCGGAGGCGAGCTCCTCACGGGCCGCCTCGTCGGTCACCACACGGCGGGAGAAGCGCTGACCCCGCTTCTGGATCTCCTGCATCTTCTTCTCGATGGCCTTGAGATCCTCGGGCGTGAACGGCTTCTCGACGTCGAAGTCGTAGTAGAAGCCGTCCTTGACCGGCGGGCCGATGCCCAGCTTGGCCTCGGGGAACAGCTCCTGGACTGCCTGCGCCATCACATGCGCGGTGGAGTGGCGCAGGATGTTGAGACCGTCCTCGGAGGAGATCTCGACGCCCTCGACCGCGTCGCCCTCGGACAGGACGTGCGCGAGGTCCTTGAGCTCGCCCTCCACGCGCGCGGCGACGATCGAGCGTTCGCCGGCGAAGAGCTCGGCGGCCGTAGTGCCCGTCGTCACCACGCGTTCTTCCCGCTCGGAATCGCGCTGGATGATCACACGGACGTCTGACACCGGTCTCTCCTGACTGAAGGTGGGTGCGGCGCCATACCGGGAGCGCGCGCAATAGGGGATCGTACCGACCCGGCACCCACCTCCGCGAAATCAGTCCCCCTCGCAGGACTCCTCGCCGGACTCTCCGCACGCCTCCTCGAAGAAGTCGAGGTTCTCCTGAAGGGACTTCATCAGCCGGTCCCGCTCGGCCTCGTCCACCTGTACGGGCACGACTCCGGCGGCCCCGGTGAGCCTGCGGAACCCGCCGCGGCTCTCCAGTCTGCCGTGCACCCGGACCGGCAGCCCGACGAGGTGGGCCTGCCCGGCGATCCGGTACGCCTCCTCGTCCAGCGTCAGCCGCAGGTGCGGGATCTCGGCGCCGGCGATCACCCGCAGCCGTACCGACCCGTCGCCGCGCGGCCCCGACCTGCGCATCCGCTCCACCGTGCCGGTGATCCGCACCGAGACGGAGGGCTCCTCACGCAGGAAGCGGGCCCCCGCCTCGCGCAGGACGGGCAGGTCGCCGGGCGAGAACTCGACGGCCTCGGCGCGTGCGGCGCACCCCTCGGGGACCCCGGCCGCGGGCGCCCACTCGACGGCGATGCGCGCGCCCTCCGTCCCGTGCACGAGGGAGATCAGCGCCTCGGTGAGCTCACGGCTGACACCCGCCTCGACCGCGCCGTCGAAGGCGTCCATGCCGCCGGTGGCCCGCTGGTAGTCGATGGCCTCGCGGGTGGCGTAGAGGGCCTGGTGGAGGCGGACGGCGAGCGGGCGGCCCGTGTCGACGGGCACGAAGGCGGTCAGACGGCGGCCCCCGGCGGCGGAGCCGACCAGGACGTTGTCCAGGGACGCGGCTGCCGTACGACGGTAACGGGCGCCGTAGTAGCCGGCACGCGCGCGTGTGGCGAGCGCACCGGCGAGAAGGGTCTGGCGGGCTGCGGCGCGCAGCCGCTCCTCGACACTCCAGGGCGTGGTGTCGGCGGGGCCGGTCGGGACGTCCCGCCACCAGCGGATCTCGTCGCTGGGGACGGCGAGTCCGACGAGCACCTCGCGCGCGGAGGGCGTGCCGCTGCGGGACAGCGCGACGAGGGCCTCGCCGAGGAGGTCCTCGCTGTCGGGGAAGGCGCGGCTCTCGGGCACGAGCAGGCTGGTCCCGCTCGCGCCCGGCCCTGGTGGTGTCCAGCGGCCGTAGCGTCCGGCGGCGCCGCCGCGCCGTTGCCAGCCGTGCCGGTGCAGCAGGGCGCTGAGGACGGCGGGGTCGACCTCGTCGGGGCTCGGCGAACGGTCCCAGTGGGCCTCCGGATGGGGGCGGACGGCGCGCAGTGGCTCCTCCAGCGGGCGGTGGGTCATGGTCTGCCTCCCGTCCCGACGCGCGTCATGATCTCGCACAGCGCCCGGTCGTCGAAGATGCGGTTGGTGGGGATCCGCACGGTGGTCCGGGTCCGGCCGGTGATGGGGTGGCCGGCCAGGTTGACCCAGTAGCAGCAGTGTCTGAGGTCCAGCCGGTCGTGGCTGGCGCGCAGCCAGTCGTCCTGGGTTCGGGGGACGAGCATGACCACCAGGATCTTGTGGACCGACACCGGGGTGCGGGCGAGCTTGCGCAGGTGGTCGTTGTCGAGCGTGAAGGAGAAGAACCGGCCTGGCGGGTTGGGCGCGATCTGGTAGGTGCATTTGAGCTGCACCTTGATGGTGACCTCGTCGTCGACGGTGTGTCCGGGCGAGCCGTGGCTGACGTGCCAGTCGATGCCGTTGTCCGGAAAGGGTTGCGACAACGAGCAGCCGGCCGCCGCCGCGACGGCGTGCAGATAGCCCACCTGCAAGGTCTCCATGCAGGCGGTGGTGGCGAGCGTGCCGCGAAGGGGGCCCGTGCGTTCGGGCAGCAGCCCGCCCCGCTCGGGCTGCGCTATCGCCATGACCAACAGCCTTCCAAGCCAAGTGACATGCCCGCACAGGGGCCACATGAATCGCACAGCGGGCCGCTGAACTGCAAAGACCCGTACTCCTGTTGTGTCCTTCCGGCGTACGGCGCAAACAGCCCGGGTATCACCAAACGGGCAGAAGACGGTGCGTCAGCTGCCGTGGGTGAACGAGGGGTTGTGTAGCTATGACGACGTGCTGGTACGAAGGGCCCCTGGCCGCTTTCGACACGGAGACCACAGGCGTTGACGTCGAGACCGACCGGATCGTGTCGGCCGCCGTCGTCGTCCAGGACGCGGCGGGCACCCGGCCACGGGTGAGCCGCTGGCTGGTCAACCCGGGTGTGCCGGTGCCCGCCGGGGCGACCGCGGTGCACGGACTGACGGACGAGCATCTCCAGCTCAACGGCCGCTGGCCGGCGCCGGTGATGTTCGAGATAGCCGAGGCGCTGGCGGAGCAGGCGGTGGCGGGCCGTCCGCTGGTGGTGATGAACGCGCCGTTCGATCTGACGCTGCTCGACCGGGAGTTGCGCCGTCATCGCGCCTCTTCCCTGGACCGCTGGTTCGAGTCCTCACCCCTGCTGGTCCTGGACCCCCGGGTCCTCGACAAGCACCTCGACCGCTACCGCAAGGGCCGCCGCACCCTCACCGACCTGTGCGAGCACTACGGCGTCGAGCTGGACGGCGCGCACGATGCGGCGGCCGACGCACAGGCCTCGCTGGATGTCGTACGGGCGGTCGGGCGGCGTTTCGCGACCCGGCTGGAGCGGCTGGCACCCGCCGAACTGCACAACCTCCAGGCGGTCTGGCACGCGGCCCAGGCGCGGGGCCTGCAGGCCTGGTTCGCCCGCAGCGGGTCCCTGGAGTCGGTGGACCCGGCGTGGCCGCTACGACCGGATCTGCCGGCGGCGGCCTGACGGAACCGGCCAGCTGACGGAACCGGCGAGCTGAGGGCAGGGTCCCGCGTGACCGTGCGGGCCCCCGCCCCGTACCTCACCAGGAGCCGCCGCCCCCGCCCCCTGCGCCACCGCCGACTCCGCCGCTGGAGGAACCGCCTGCGGAGGAGCCGCCGGAACCGCCGGAGCCGGAGGACGCCGTGGCGGCGGAGATTGCGACACCGGCCAGCAGCACGTCACCGATGTCGAGGGAGAAGCGCCGGGACGACGGCGTCGGCACCGTGACCGACGCTCTGACGGCCGCTTCCCAGGCCGGTGCGACACCCAGGGCCACCGCCCATGCCGTGCAGCGGTCCACCTGTTCTTCGACGGGCGGTTCGTCGGGGCAGGCGGACGGGTCGGCGAGGTAGCGCCGGAACGCCTCGGTCTGGAGCCAGAGTTGGGTGCCGCGCGGGGTGCGCCTGCTCACCTCCCAGAAGCGGGCCACTTGGGCGACACCGAATCCGGCGGCCACTGCACCGACCAGCAGAAGGGGCGAACCGGCCTCGATCCGGCGGCCGTTCAGGACGCCGCCGGTGATCGCGAGGGCGAACCCGAGGAGTATCGCGACCATACCCGCCGTGTTCCATCTGAAGGTGCGCTCCTGGGCGACGTGGTCCCACAGGCCACTCGACAGGCGCCAGCCGTGCAGCTTCCGGGAGAGCTGCTCCCAGCCGTCCCTGAACCAGTGGTCGCGCACTCCGAGGTGCAGTGTGGTGCGGGAGGAGAACATCGTGTCCAGCAGGGCCTCAGCCTCTTCGTCCGCCGGGAGCCCGGCGGCGTCGTGCCGCTCCAGGACCGGGTAGGGGCCCTCACCGTCGATGGAGATGCGTCCGTCGGCCGCGGCCGTCATCAGCCACGCCACCCTGTGGTGATCCTTGACCGCCTCGATGCGCAGGACGCCGCCCTGAGCCGGTGTGAGGTCCTCGGGAGGCGTGGCGGACGGAGTGACCTTCCGGGCCAGCCGCTCGATCTCGACCCGCCGCACGCGCCCGTCCTCCTCGACCACGCGGTCACGCCCGTAGACCCGGAACGCGCAGATGGTCAGCGCGGCGCAGGCCAGTGCGACGGCGAGGAAGATCCCTCCGTTGCGCACCGGGTGCGGAAGGGTCGTACCGACGGCTGTACCGGAGGGCGCCGCGGGCAGTGCCGGGGCAGCGGCGAGCTTGGTCCTGGCGGCGGTGGCATAAAGGGTGAGGCCCTCGCTGCCCGCGAGCTTGTCGAGCTTCACCACCAGGTGCCCCGGCTCGCTCTGGCGGACCGCACAGGGCTTCCCCTTGTCCCAACTCCCGTGTTGACAGCTCAGATGGGTGAGTGAATGGGTGTCCACGACGTGGATCTCCACAGCGGAGCGGTCGACCTTCCAGCCGGTGCCGACCGCGTCCCAGGCGAGCTTGCCGCCCTTCACCACCTCGGGGAGCGTGTACTGGATGCGGTAGCGGTGCACTCCGCTGACCAGCCGCTCCGGATCACCGATCTTGAGCCGGTCGGCGAGCTGCTGCTCGCCGTTCTCGTCCCGGTAGTAGTCGCCGTAGGTGTCCTCCCAGGGGACCTTGTGGCCGTCGAGACTGACGCGCACGTCGTCTCCCTCGAAGGGGTCCCCCGGCACATCACGGAAGATCCCGTGCGAGCTCCCCGAGTGGCCGAAGTCGTAGTCGATGACTTCGGTGATCCGGGCGCTGCCGTCGGCGCGGATCTCGGCGCCGACCCACATCGTGGTGACCCGTTCCTTGTTGGCAAGGGCCTGCGTGCCGGCGGCGATCCCGCCGAACACGATCAGGGTGATCCCCACGCCGATCAGCGACCGAAGCCTGCGCCGCCGTATCGAGATCGCCTTGCGCGATCTCCGCCTGTCTCCCCCACCACTCATGACGCCCCCCACAGAACGCACAACTGGACACAAAAAACCGGCCTGCGGTTGCAGACCGGTCTTTTCCGGGTGGGCGATACTGGGTTCGAACCAGTGACCTCTTCGGTGTGAACGAAGCGCTCTCCCACTGAGCTAATCGCCCGGGAACGCACTGAACAATACAGGTCCCCGCGGCTTTCCTTCAAACCGCTTCCAAGTAGGCGACGAGCCCCCGCCGTCCGGCGCGCATCATCAGCCGGTGGTTGACCAGGAAGACCGGCCGTCCCGGTACGGCGAACCGCCGCAGCAGCGGCTTGCGCACCTCGGTGACCTGGTCGTACCGGGCGAGGCTGCCGCCACCGTCCGCGGTGATCGTCCAGCGCGCCCACCCGTCGAGATCCCCGGTCATCGCGATCTCCAGCACCCCGGCCTCCCGGTCGCGCCGCACCTCGCGCGCGGTGAAGACCAGGTCGTACGGCAGCACGGCGCGGATGGTGATCAGACCGCTCGTGTCGTCGAGCCGTCGCACCTCGCGCACCTGGGGCCACCAGCGGGGATACTCCTCGGCCTGCTCCAGCACGTCGTAGACGGCGGCGGGCTTCGCGGGCAGGGACCACTGGGTGCGGAAGCGGTATCGGGTCCAGTCCATGGACTGAGTCTGGCATCGGATCCGAGTAGGTTCTGAGTACCCGTACTCATGTCGCGCGGCGTGACCCAGCCCACACTTCGAGGCATGACGCACATTCCGCCCCCGGCCGAGGAGCTACGGCTCATCGACGCCGAGCTGTGGCAACTGGACGCCCGCCGCAGCCAGTTGCTGGCCCGCCGGGCCTGGCTGGTCGCCGCGCTCCAGCCGAAGTGGCAGGCGCCTCGGCCGACCGGTCCGACGCCCGCCACAACCCCTCGTCCCGAAGCGAGCGCACCGAGCGTGCAGAACGTGCTCCTGGTGCTCGGCGGTGTCCTGCTCACCGTTGCGGCGATGGTGTTCACACTGGTCAGCTGGGGTCACCTGGGGATCACCGGCCGGTCCCTGGTGCTCGGCGCGGTCACCGTGGCGGCGCTCGCGGCGCCGCTCCCGCTGCTGAAGCGCGGGCTGCGTTCGACGGCCGAGTCGGTGGCGGGCCTGGGACTGGCCCTGATGGTCCTGGACGCCTACGCGCTGCACGAGGCCGTCTTCGCGAAGACACCCGGGGCCCCCTACACGGCGATCGCCTCGGCGCTGCTGGCCGGCCTCTGGACGGCGTACGGCCTCCTGCCGCACACGTCCGAGCTGCGCCTGCCCCACCCGGCCGCCCTGGCCGCGGCCCAACTCCCGCTGTTCTTCTGGGCGATCGCGGCCGACGCCGGCTCGTACGGGCTCACGGCCGCGCTTCTGGTGACGGCGGGGTTCGACACGATCGTGGCGCTCCGGATGACGCCCAGGTCCGTACGTGTGGTCGCCGCGATCGGCGCGTACGGAGTGGGCGCCTGGGGCGTACTGGCCGCCGGCTGGCTGACCTGGACAGCCTCCGGCCCGAGCGCCGCCGCCCGTGCGGCGGCGCTCCTTCTCCTGGCGAGCGCGATCGCGCTGGCCGCCGCCTGGCACAAGCAGGCGCTCGGCCTGGCCATCACTTCCGGGCTGCTCACGGTGGCCGCCTTCGGCGGTACGGCACGATCCGCGCTGCCCGAACCATGGGCGGTTCCCGCCCATCTGGGTTTCGGCATCGCCCTGTTGGCGACACTCCGGCTCAATCGCCTGCCGGACGCGGTACGTCGAGGCCTGGCCTGGGCCTCTGGTGCCGTACAGGCCCTGTCCCTGCTGTGGGCGCTGCCGGCCGTCGGCATCGTCGTGCTGGGCCCGCTCGCCTGGGCCTCACAGACGTGGTCCGGCACCCCCTCGGACGCCCGCGCCGCGGTGACCGTCGACGTGACCTGGCCACCGCACACGGAGGCGGTCCCCCTGGTCCTGGCCGCCGTGGCGGGCGTGCTCGCCCTGACGGTGCGGGACACGACCTGGCGTCCTCGGGCCCTGGCGGGAGCACTGGGTCTGTTCTGGGCCACCGCCCTCACGCTCCCGGCGGTGCTGGAACTCCCTTACTCCGCAGCCCTGTTGACCGAGGGCGCCGTGACGGTCGCGGCCCTCGCCGCTGCCGCCCTCCTGAACCAGCGCCTCACCGCCCTCCCCCTCGCGCTGCTCACCTCCACGAGCCTCGCCTTCCTCGCCCTCGCCGACCGGACCGCGACCCTCGTCGTGCTCTCCGCCCTGATCGCGCTCTTCACCGCGGCCTCCTGGCGCCTCGCCCCTTTCACGGCCCCGACGGCCTTGGTCTACGGCGCCGCACTCGCCGTGGCGACCGGCGCCTCCGTGGATTTGTCCCCGGCGCACACGGCCCTGCTGGTCCTGGCGATCCCCGCGACCGCGGCTCTCCTCGCCCATCGACTCGGCGACTCGAAGGCCACCGTGCCGGTCGAGGTGGCCGGAGCGGCGGCCGGACTGCTGGCCATCGCGCTGGCGGCGACCGACCTGCCCCTGCTGGCCACGGTCCTGGCCCTGTGCGGAGTGATCACCGCGGGCGCGGCGATCCGTACGGACCGCCGCCCTGTCGGCTACGCGGCCGCCGCCCTGTTCGTCCTCGCCACCTGGGTGCGCCTGGCGGCCTGGGACGTGGGCGCCCCCGAGGCGTACACCCTCCCGGTCACGATCCCCGCGCTGCTGGTCGGCGCCCTGCGCCACCGCCGTGACCCGCGGACCTCGTCCTGGACCGCGTACGCCCCCGGCCTGGCCGCCACTCTCGTACCGAGCCTCTTCGCGGCCTGGGGCGACCCGGACTGGACACGCCCCCTACTGCTGGGCGTGGCAGCCCTGCTGGTCACCCTGGCAGGCGCCCGCCACCACCTCCAGGCCCCGCTCCTGCTGGGCGGCGCGATCCTGCTTTTGGACGCCCTGCACGAACTGGCCCCGTACATCGTCCAGGTGACGGATGCCCTTCCCCGCTGGGTGCCCCCTGCCCTGGCCGGCCTCTTGCTGCTCGCACTGGGAGCAACGTACGAACACCGCCTCAGGGATGTCCGACGGATACGGGAAAACCTGGGGAGGATGAACTGACTCAGGGGCGCGGGGAACTGCGCGACCAGCCACAACGGACCCGCAGTTCCCCCCGGACCGTTACGGCATCTTGTCCCCAAGAAGCGCCAGGTTCTCGATAGCCGCCAGCCCGTACAGCGCGGTGTCGTTCGTCGCCACCCACGCCGCCTCGCTACCCGCCACCAACGAGACCGGCCCGCTCAACTTCTCCGTCTTCCAGGGCGCCGACTCCTTGTACCCGTCGGAGTTGTAGAACTTGTCCCAGGCGCGCTTGGCCAGCTTCGCGTCCCCGGTCTTCACAGCCGCGTACGCGTCAAGTCGCGAGTGCCCCTGGAACAGCAGCAGCGTCCCGAAGTTGGACCCGTAGCGGGCGGCCTGCTCGGCCTTGGTCGCGTTGAAGTACCGGCAGTAGTCGAAGTACGCCTCGTTGAACTTCGGCATGTCGACGAGGTCGATGAGTTCGGCGCACAGCTCGTTGAGCCCGAACACGGCGGACAGGTGGGACACGCCCACCACCGGCGCCGAAGCGACGGCGAACTTGCCCGTGTCGAGGTCGTACAGCCCGCTCCCCTGCACAAAGCCGTTCGGCTGCGCGGCGATTCCCTCCATCGTCGACAGCACGCGCGCCTTGGCCTTCTCCCACTTCGGCCCCTTGCGCTCCCACTCGGTCAGCCAGGCCGACACCAGACCGCTCCAGTCGGTGCCGAAGCCGACCGACAGGGCGTGCCGGTCGGGTGTGTACGGGTCGGTACGGATCTTGCGCAGCGGGTCCAGGACCAGGAAGGTCTCGTCGGAGTCGACATTGGCGTGCATGAGATCACCGACGCGCTCGTCGGCGGTGAGGAAGTAGTAGTAGCGGCGGTACGTCGTGTTGGCGATGCGCTGCTGCTTCGCACTGTCGGCATAGTGCTGCACACCGTGCCGGGTGCCGAGTCCGGCCCACTGCCCCAGGTGGTACACGTCCACCTCACCGGTGTGCCGGGTCATGGCCTCGGCGAACCGGAAGATGTCCGCGCGGCCCGACCTGATGTACGCGAACCACAGCCACAGGTCCGGCGAGAGCTCGGAGTTGTCCCACGCGTAGCCGCCGATGTCGTACCGCCACTGGTGCCTGACGGTGTCATAGGTGTGCATGATGTCGCCGTAGTCCCAGAAGCCGTACCAACGGCGCTGCTCCACCTGGTCCTTGTAGTAGGTGAAGAGGAAGTCGAGGTGGTCCTCGATCTTCGCCTTGGCCGGGGTCGAGCGGTCCGGCTCGGAGTAGAGGCCCGGGCCGAAGACCCCCGCCTTGATGAGCTGCTTGGGCGGTGCGGCGAGCTGCGGCAACACCCGTACGGCCTCGACCTGTTCGGCCAGGGCCTCCGGGGACGGCGTCGACTCGTTGGCCCAGAACAGCAGTTCCGACGTACGGGCGATGCCGTACGGCGTGCCGAACTCGGGCTCGTAGTCCTCGTAGGTGATGTTGAGGCCTTCGAGCTGTTCGGCGAAGGTGTCCTGGCCCATGCCGTCGTGGTAGAAGCGCAGGTCCATGGGCTGCGCCTCGGGCGACCAGAGCCACAGGGTGACCTCGGCCTCGTCGGTCTGGGCGTCGCGGATGTCGAGCTGGGAGGGGTGCCGCTCCCAGAAGTCCCGCAGGCCGAAGGAGAATCCGCCGCTCGCGCCACCGACGTACCCGAACCCGGAGGCCCGCCGGCCGCCGCCGGCGCCGATCCAGCCGTGCCCCTTCTTGGTGCGCTTACGCAGGGTGAAGCCGTCGGCGGAGAGCTGCGAGAGCGTGTAGTCGCCCCACTCGGGGATGTACTGGAGCCGAGTGGTGACCCGCTGGTCCCAGGTGGCGGGGTCGGGCAGCTTCTTGCCCGCGTACTGGGCCTCCTGCACGGCGATACCGGGGTCGCGGCGGAGCCCGGTGATGCCCTTGACGGCCTCGCGCAGCAGACCGGTTCCTTCTCCGCCGATCCGGATGTGACGGTCGTAGGACTGGTCGCGCATCGGCACGCTGAAGCGGACGCCGATGCCGCGGATGAAGTCGCCGCTGGCCTTGCCCGGCTCCTGGGTGCCGTCGAAGGTGATGGTGTGCACCATGCGGAAGGAGTCGGCGCCCGCGTAGAAGTACAGCCGGATGGAGAACGGCAGCCAACTCCGGTTGCCCTTGCGGTGCTTGCCGTCGATCTTGACGACCGCGCGGACCGGTCCCTCCTGTTCGACCGTGACGTCCGAGATGGCCCCCTCGAAACGCTCGGTCTTGACCGTGCCCTGGTCCTCGTCCTCGATCTCCGGCTGGCGGATCAGCACGAGCCGCCCGTTCTTGGCGATCTCCGTCGACCCGCGGGTGACCGACTTGATGAGCGTGGCGCCCGACTTGCCGATCTTCGCGGTGATGACGCCGGTGGAGACGGTGATCGTGCCGCCGCTCTTGTCGACGGTCACCTTCTTGTCGGGTACGGCGGCGTCACCGGCGGTGAGCGACAGCTTGCCGTTGCCCGAACTGACCGCGTGGGCCGTCCACTTGAGCGAGCCGTCGGGCCAGTAGGCGATCGGCCAGGACTGGACGGGCACGGCCTTGCCGTCGGCGTCCGTGACCGCGAACTTCTGGTCCTCCTGGTAGACGCCCTTCGGCCAGGGGACACCGACGGTCGAGCCGGGCGCGGCGCCGAGACCGCCGTCCTCCAGCCAGTTCAGGGTCACGGGAGAGTCGTCGGCCTCGGCGGCTCTCGGCGCGGCCTGCGCGTCCTTGGCCCCTAGCGCCCAGCTGAACTGCGCGGCGGCTCCGGCGACGGCGGCGGCTTTGAGGATGGACCTGCGGGGGATGGGGGACATGGCCGTTCCTTTCCATGGACAGGCTGGACAGGCTGGTCAGGGGCATGACAGAGAGAGGTGCGACGCCGAGGGCGCCGACCTGTGACAAGGGCACCGCTCGTCAGCGGCGCCGGTAGCGCTCCTCCACGGCGACGGCCGCCGCCGCGACGGCTCCGAGCACGGGAACGGCCAGCGGGGCGACGAACCCCGCGGACAGGGCCACGACGGCCAGTCCGGCGACGATCAGGAAGGACCCGGCGGGATCGTGCAGGGTCCGCCGTACGGCGTCGGCGAGCAGGGCGCGCCAGGAGGCGCCCGGCGTCCAGACCGCCGTCGCACGCAGCCCGGCCACCACCAGGCCGATCAGCGCGAAGAGCCCGACGGCCCCGACGAGCGGGCCGCCGGGGATCCCGGCCCGCGCGGCCTGGACGTCCACCCAGACCGCGCCCGCCGCGACCCACCCGGCGACCCCGACGAGCCACCCGCGCCGCACGGCCGTACGGAAGTCCGCGACGAACTCCCGCCAGCCGCCCGCCTCATGGCTCGTACGACGCCGCAGATGCCGTGCGCCCGCGGCGAAGGCCGCCGGATAGGTGACCAGGCCGAGACAGGCCACGGAGATCCACACGCCGGTGAGAAGTGCCTCGGCGAAGAGCGCGAAGCGCTCGCCACCGAACACGGACGCCCTGCGACGGGCCTTCACACGCGCTTGCGCCATGCTGACCTCCTCACTTCAGTCCGGACGTGGCCATGCCGTCGATGAGGTAGCGCTGGAAGGCCATGAAGAAGGCGATGACCGGGACGAGCGCCACCAGCGACATCGCGATCATGCTGCCGTAGTTGGAGATGCCCTCCTGGTCGCGGAACATCATCAGGCCCAGCGACACGGTGTACTTCTCGGGGGTGTTGAGGTAGATCAACGGCCCCATGAAGTCGTTCCACGCGTTGATGAAGGTGAAGATGGCGCTGGTGATGAGGGCGGGGCGGCACAGCGGCAGCACGATCGACCAGTAGGTCCGCAGATGGCCGCAGCCGTCGAGCTTGGCCGCCTCGTCCAGCTCGCGCGGCAGCCCGCGCATGAACTGCACCATCAGGAAGACGAAGAACGCCTCCGTGGCGAGGAACTTGCCGGCCACCAGCGGCACCAGCGTGTCGACGAGTTCCAGCTTGCGGAACATCACGTACTGCGGGATGAGCAGGACGTGGTACGGCAGCAGCAGTGTGCCGATCATCAGCGTGAACAGCAGGTTCCGCCCGGCGAACCTGATCTTGGCGAAGGCGTAGGCGGTGAGCGAGCTGGACAGCACGACACCGAGCACCGCGAGGCCCGCGTACATCAGCGAGTTCACGAAGAAGCTGCTGATGGAGATGCCGGAGATGCCGTCGGCGAGCCCGGAGAAGTTCGCCCAGACCGGCTTGGTGGGCAGCAGGTCGACGCTGGCGATGATGTCCTTGCTCGGCTTGAACGAGGCGCCGAAAACCCAGATCACGGGGTACAGGACGACCGCGAGGACGGCGAGCGAGCCCACGTGCCAGGCGATCGATCCGGAGCGCCGCTTCTCGCTCGCGGTGCGCACGACAGGGGTGCTGACAGTGGTCACTTGGCGGCCTCCTCGTAGTGCACCCACTTCTTCTGCGACCAGAACAGGACCGCCGTGACGAGCGCCACCGCGACCACTAGCGTCCAGGCCATCGCGGAGGCGAAGCCCATCTGGGCCTCCTTGAAGCCCTTCTGGTACAGGTAACAGGTGTAGACGAGGGTGGCGTCGGCCGGCCCGCACTGGGTGTTGGAGACGACATACGCGGAGCCGAACACCTGGAACGCGTGGATGGACTCCAGCAGCACGTTGAAGAACAGCACCGGGGAAATCATCGGCAGCGTGATGTTCCAGAACCGCCGCAGCGGGCCGGCCCCGTCCATCTCGGCGGCCTCGTACAGCTCCTGCGGGACCTGCTTGAGTCCGGCAAGGAAAATGACCATCGGCGCGCCGAACTGCCAGATGCTGAGCGCGACCAAGGCGTAGATGACGTAGTCCGGGTTGCCGATCCAGCCGCCCACGTCGAGCCCGAAGACCTTCTGCGTACGGTCCACGATCGCGTCGTCCGAGAACAGCGCCCGCCACACGAAGCCGACGGAGACACTGGCGCCGATGAGGGAGGGCATGTAGAACGCGGCCCGGTACACGCCCTGCCCGCGCCGCTTCTGTGCGAGCAGCAGCGCGACGCCGAGCGCGAGCAGCAGTTTCAGTGGAGTGGCCACGACGACGTACTTGAGCGTGACCTCCACCGACTTCTGCCAGCGCGGGTCCTGGAACATCGTCGTGAAGTTGTCGAAGCCCACCCACTCGGGCGGCGTGAACAGGTTGTACCGGGTGAACGCGTAGTACAGCGACGCGATCATCGGCCCCGCCGTGAGCACCAGGAACCCGGCAATCCACGGCGACATGAAGAGATAGCCGGCGATGTTCTCGCGGCGCCGCCCGCGCCGCCCGGCGACAGGAGCGGCGGGCCGCTTCTTCGCCGGGCGCACGGGCGCTTCCTTGACGAGCGTCATGGTGGTACGTCCCCTCAGCCCGCGAACGCGGCCTTGGCCTCGCTGAACAGCGCCTTGGCGGCGTCGGCCGGCTTGGTCTTGCCCTGGGAGACCTCGCCACCGATCCGCAGGAACGCCGCCTCGATGACGTCGGCGCCCGACGGGTGCGGGGTGATCTTCCCGAGCACGCCGGCCTTGGCGACCTCTTCCTCGTAGGCTGCGACACCCTTGTTCTGGGCATCGGTCGGCTTGAAGGCGTCGTACTGCTCGGTCGTGGCCAGGATGCCGCGGTCGTAGCCCATGATCTTGCCGACCTCGGGGTCGTGGACCATGAAGCTGATGAACTGGGCGACTTCCTTGGGATGCTTGGTCCCGGAGAAGCCGCTGAGCATCAGCGAGCCGAGGTACTGGCCGGTGTTCTTGCCGTCCGTGGTGGGGATCGGCGCGAGCCCGTAGTCCGACTCACCCTCGCCCTCGTAGCGGATGGAGAAGTTGTCCCAGGTGAACTCGGACGCGGCGAGCCCGGCCGACAGACCCGACTTGGGATAGACCTGCTCGATCTTCTTGGGGTCGGCGACGAGCCCGGACTTCACCCGCTTGTAGGCGTCCGTCCACCACTGCGTCAGATCGTCCTCGGTGAAACCGAGATCGGAGTCGGTGAAGAAGGCCTTGCCGTTCTGGCGCAGATACAGGTCGTACAGGTACATGATGCCGTGGTAACCGGTGTCACCGGCGATCTTCAGCTTGTCCTGGATCGTCTGGAGCGCGGCGAAGTACTCGTCCCAGGTCCAGCCGAACTTCGCCTCGACGCCCGCCTTCTTGAAGGCCTTGAGGTCGATGACAAGTGCCATGGTGTTGGCGCCGACGGGGATGCCGAGCTGCTTGCCGTCGACCTGACCGTTCGCCAGAACCCCGTTGCGGAAGTTGTCCAGGCTCAGATTCCCGGCGTCCGCCTGCGACTTGAGATCCAGCAGAACTCCGCGCTTGTCGTACTTGCGCAGAAAACCGACCGCATTCTGGAAAACGTCCGGCGGATTCCCACCCGAGGCCTGGGTCTGGAACTTCTCCCAGAACGCCTGGTAGTCGGTGAATTCAGGCTTGATCTTGATCTTCGGATACTTCTTCTCGAAGAGCGCGATCGTCTTCTTGATGGCGATGGCACGCGGCTCGCCACCCCACCACGCGTAACGCAGTGTCACCGTTCCGTCTCCGGAACTGCCGCTGTCACCACCGCACCCGGTCGTCGCGGCCAACCCCAGCGTCGCCGCCGTGGCGCCGGCCGCCTTCAGGATCGTACGCCTCTCAACATTCCTGCTGGTTCCCACAGTCGGGCCCCTCCCCGCAGCGTCGCCGCCTGCATGAATCGTTTCAAGTAAGCGCTTGCTGGCACAAGCTACGGAGGGGCCGGGGGTGCGTCAATGATTCGGACAGGAATTTCTTGTGAGTGAAGCAGGAGCTACGAGCACGGTCAACGCCCGGGCACCGTCCGAAAACTGACGATGTCCCAGGTGAGAGGCATGGGGTCGACCCGTCGAACAGATCGCAGGCCGCCGTACGAGATCGACGGACGGCCGAAAAAGGACGGCCGGCGCAGAGGTGCGGCTGCGGACGGTCACGCGGGAGTGAGGCGGCACAGGACGCCAGAGGGCGGCCGCTGTCGGCCTGCGCACACGCCGAGGGGCCCGTCCGCGTCTTCGCGAACGGGCCCCTCGGTCCGGGTGGGCGATACTGGGTTCGAACCAGTGACCTCTTCGGTGTGAACGAAGCGCTCTCCCACTGAGCTAATCGCCCGGGTGCAGGAAGAAGATTACCCCATGTCAGGGGGTGCCTGTGACCAGCGGTGACCGGTCCGGCACCCCCTCGCGCGGCTCACTGGTTCTTGATGTTCCAGGGCATCTCGAAGCCGAACTTCCACAGGTAGACCCCGAGGATCGCGGCCACGATCACGAGGCCGATCACCGTCAGTGTGATGTTGCGCCGCCGCACCTTGGGATCGAGGGCGCGGTGGGCCGCCTCGGTCACTTTGCGCTTGGTCCAGCGCAGCACCAGCTGTGCCCACACGAACTCGGTCGCCCAGATCGCCATGCCGCCGAAGATCACGACCCATCCGGGTCCCGGCAGCGGCAGCATGATGATGCCGGCGACCACGACCGCGAGGCCGATGACGAAGACCAGGACCTGCCAGCTCAGATGCAGCAGCCGCCGCGACCTGATGAATTCCGGCGCCCTGGAACCGAGCCCCTGCCCGTCCTGCGCCTCGTCCGACTTCTTGCCAGGCTGCCCGTCAGGTGCCACGGCGACCTCGCGCGCCTCGTCACTCCCCGTATTCATACAGCCAAACCCTACCGGAGAGAAACCGGTCACCGGAATGGTCGTACCTCCGCAAGGGGTTCTCGGCCGGAAGAGTTACGTAAAGGCACGCAAAACACTCAGAGGGGTTTACAACGGCACCGTAGGTGGCATGTCGATTTCGCCGACGTGCGAATCCCCGAGCGCACACTGAGCGAAAGGCCCTGGCGCTTATGAACACCACGGTCAGCTGCGAGCTGCACCTGCGCCTCGTTGTGTCGAGCGAGTCCTCCCTGCCTGTCCCCGCAGGCCTGCGGTACGACACGGCCGACCCCTACGCCGTGCACGCCACCTTCCACACCGGAGCCGAGGAGACCGTTGAGTGGGTGTTCGCCCGCGACCTTCTCGCGGAGGGCCTCCACCGGCCCACCGGAACCGGCGACGTCCGAGTCTGGCCGTCGCGCAGTCATGGTCAGGGCGTCGTCTGCATCGCCCTGAGCTCCCCGGAGGGCGAGGCACTGCTCGAGGCCCCGGCGCGGGCCCTGGAGTCGTTCCTGAAGCGAACGGACGCCGCCGTGCCCCCGGGCACGGAGCACCGCCACTTCGATCTGGATCAGGAGCTCTCGCACATCCTGGCGGAAAGCTAGGAGCGAGGGCGCACAGAGCCGCCCGGCGCCGTCCACTCGGGGAGACGGCTCGGGCACGTACAACCGAATAGGGAACGACAGGTGCCGTGGCTGCGGAGCGCTCCGCAGCCACGGCACCCACCGGGTTTAGCCGCGGGGCCCGGGGGGGGCCCCCCAAGCGGACGGGGGGGGCCGGCAGGGGAGCGGGGGGAACGCGCCCC